>DATHVL010000176.1:0-3540 GCA_035461325.1 Pyrinomonadaceae bacterium | reverse complement strand
TGTCCTGCGCATATGAAAGAGCAGAGCATGCGATGATCACGCCGATCATAAAAAATGTACGTAGTTCCATCGTCATTAAATCCCTACCTATCGATTTCCCCAAGTACTATATCCAAACTCCCGATGATCGCCACCACGTCCGCGACCATTTCGCCTTCGCTCATCACGGGCAGAGCGGCCAGGTTAACAAAGCTCGGGCCTCGGAAGTGAACCCGGTCGGGTTTCGGCCCGCCGTTCGACTTCATATATACGCCTAGTTCGCCCTTTGACGCCTCGATCGGCATGTAAACCTCACCCGGCGGGATATTAAAGCCCTCGGCCACGATCAGGAAGTGGTGGATCAGCGAGTCCATATGCTTGCGCATATCGTCGCGGTCGGGCAATACAACCTTCGGAGCGTCGGCCTTTATCGGCCCCGGTTTTAACCGCTCAAGTGCCTGGCGAACGATCTTATGTGATTCGTAAAGTTCTCGGATCCTGACCAGGTACCGCGACCACACGTCGCCGTCGGTTTCGACGGGTATGTCAAAGTCGTACGTCTCGTAACCCGTATAGGGGTTGTGACGCCGGAGGTCGAGTTCAACCCCGCTGCCTCTGAGGCATGGGCCGGTCAGGCCCCAGCTAATTGCATCCTCTTTCGAGATTATGCCGACGTCCTTGGTCCGGCTCTGCCAGATCTTGTTTCCCGTCGCCAGTGTGTCAAACGTATCAAGAGCTTCCGGAAAGCCGTCAAGGAACTGTCGGACGCGATTCTCAAATCCCGCGGGCAGGTCCATCATCAAGCCGCCGATGCGGAAATAGCTTGGCGTCATCCGGCCGCCCGATGCGGCTTCGATGAGGTTTAAGATCTTTTCCCGCTGGCGAAAGCAGAAAAAGAAGACGCTCATCGCACCCAGGTCGAGTGCGCTCGTCCCGAGCCAGACCATGTGCGAGGCAATTCGCTGCAGCTCGCACATCAAAACCCGTATGACCTGAGCTCGTTCCGGTATCTCAAGCTCTAAAAGTTTCTCGGCCGCCATTACATAGGCCAGATTGTTCCCCAGCGGATTGAGGTAATCCATCCGGTCGGTGATGACAATACCTTGCTGATATTTCTTGTATTCAAAGAGCTTCTCCATTCCGGTGTGGAGATAGCCGATATCCGGGATCGCCTTGACGACCATTTCACCGTCCAAACGCAGGTCCAGGCGAAGCACGCCGTGTGTCGACGGATGCTGCGGGCCCATCGATAGGGTCATTTGCGACTCGAGCGGTTGGTCAACCGACTCGATGTCCAAGGCAAAATTGTCGGATACAGAATCCATATTTAAACGTACGGCGTCGATCTGCCAAAGACACCTTATGAACTATCAGTTCATGCTGTAAGGCTCGTAGCCCCGCAGCGGATAATCCTTTCTCAACGCGTGGCCGTCGAAATCCGACGGCAGCAGAATGCGTCTTAGGTCCGGGTGCCCCTCAAACGTCACGCCGAACATGTCGTACGTTTCACGCTCATGCCAATCCGCTGTCTTCCAGAGCACCGTGACCGTCGGTACGACGGGCTCGTCTTCCGGCAATAAAACTTTCAGTCGAAGCCTTCGGTAATGGCCCGTCGAGAACAAGTGATAGTTGATCTCGAATCTTGGGTCCTCCTCCGGCCCCCGGTCCGCCCCGCACAGGTCCGCGAGCATGTCGTAACCGTGGCTGTCCCGCAAGAAAGAGCACACCTCAACAATGGATCCGGCCGGAACCGTGATCGTCACTTCTCCGAGTGCGTCCACAATGCCCGAGACCCAGTCGGCGTTCTCTGACTTTACTGCCTCGACGGTATTTAAAAGTTCTTCGGTCATAAACAAGGCCCGATCTGCCGATCTCCGACCGGATCACAGGCTGCAGGTACTTTTACGGAACTATGATGATCGCCTGCGCTCGTGCCGCGACGGGATCGAATAAGGCCTCGAAACGGTGTTCTGTGCGACCTCGACCTCGGTCTTTCGTTCAAGGGCGGTGCCCTCGGTCACGGGAAGCGTTCCCGGAGCGATCGCGTCGCGTGACTCCACCTCAAAGGCGTCGCGCCGGTCCTTGACCGACTCTTTCATTATCTTTTCCTGAAGCATCGTGATCGCATGGACCAGCATCTCCGGCCGCGGCGGGCATCCCGGAACATAAACATCTACCGGAACGATCTTGTCCACGCCCTGAACGATCGCGTAGTTATCAAAAACGCCGCCCGAGGTCGCGCAGGCTCCCATTGAGATCACCCATTTCGGCTCCGGCATCTGGTCATAGATGCGGCGAAGCACGGGGGCCATCTTCCGCGAGACACGCCCGGACACGATCATTACATCCGCCTGTCGGGGCGACGCCCGGAACGTCTCCGCACCGAATCTGGATAGATCGTTACGCGCCGAGACTGTGTTCATCATCTCGATGGCGCAGCAGGCCAAGCCAAATGTCGCCGGCCAGAGGCTCGATTTACGGGCCCAGTTGACCACCGCGTCGAGCTTAACGGTCACTACGTCCGGCAAAGATTCAAATATTGTATTTTCTAAACCCATATTAGGTTCGATTGCCCGGTGGCCGCTTGCGATGCAATCAATCGTCGCTTGCTAGGCCGCACGCTGCATGCCTTCCGCTGCCGGCTTTTCGCCGCCCCGCATCGCTATCGCCCGAACGCGGGCTGATGCTCGTGCGTCTTTGCTCCAATCGAAAGCCCCTTTCTTCCAGTCATAGATAAGTCCGATCACGACCGTCGCCAAAAAGGCCATTATCCCGATAAACGCAACGGTACCATACAAAACGCCGGTCGACCTTTCGAGCCCAAGCAGGGTCTTGAATGCGACCGCAAATGGGATCATGAACAGGATCTCGAGGTCGAAAAGCAGAAACGTGACCGCGACCATATAGAACTTTATCGAGAAGCGGTCGCGCGCCGTGCCGATCGGGTCCTTGCCGCTTTCATACGGCATCAGCTTCGTGGCGGTGCGTTTCCGCGGGCCGATCAGCTGCGTTACCAGGAGTTGGCTCGCCGCAAAACCGAGCGCGACCAAAAACATCATCGCGATCGGCGCGTAATCCATTATGCTAAAGCTTGTCTGCATTATTTTCCTTGGAAAGAACGCAACATTCAGCCCTGAACACCTGTCGATGTACCGCGGAGCTTAATTACTAAGGAACAAAGTAAATCGTAAGTTAAGCGTACTATACTGTCAAGGCACTGCCCGAAAGGCCAAAATTCGTCTTGCGACCACCGCCCCACCCAGTGGATCTTCCTACGAAAACATTGACCCGTTGGCCGCCGTTGTGCTATGTTTGCAATGGTTCCCACGGAGCCGTATCTCACCTTTCAGGCCGACCTCCTGCGTTTCTCAACTATCTAACGTGATCACCGGGTACAACACAGATATCGAACATGAGGGCGTGACGTATCACGTCCAAACGGAAGACAAGGGCCTCACAAAGCCGATAATTCTCTCGCTGGTCTATAACGGCGGGACGATACTCGCCAGCAAGCGAGCGCCATATGACGACCTCGTCTCCTCAGGCTTCGACGAAAAACAA
>DATHVL010000175.1:0-3866 GCA_035461325.1 Pyrinomonadaceae bacterium | reverse complement strand
CTTCCAAACTGGCCGATCTCTCCACGGCCGTCGGGAGCTCGACGATCCTCGGGGAGCCTTGCGAATACGCCAACGACGAAACCGACAACGTCGTTCCCAGCACCCCGGCGGCGATCGCGGGGGCCCGGCCGATCTTCACGGGCTTGGGCGGCATCACAACCGGCCCGCCGGTCGCCGGATCGGTCACATACCGGACACAAATATTTCCCTTCGAGAGTCGAACCAAACGCTCGGCTTCTTTCCGGCCCATGGCGGAAATGTCGTTCACATGCTTTGAGCAGTGGCTGCAAAAGCGCACTCGGTCATTCCCTGACATCTCGTCCCAACTTTGCGAGCAGGGGCTCGCCACTCTGATATTTTCAATAGATCGTTCCTTAGACATACGGGTATCCTCACAAAACGCTAAACGTTTCAAAAACAAGCGTTTGTCCTTGATTAGACAAATTGCAAAAGGGTTTGTTCCCGAATTAATTCAGTGTGGCGATCGTCTTGTTCCGTTAGTTACCCGACGATTTATTTTGGTTGCTTTGAGGCGGGAAAATTTAAAGGGAGGCGGCCCGGGGTGGGGGGTATCCCGGGCCACATACAGACTACGGTGCGAGCCATGCGACGAACGAGTGCCAAGCGTCAGATGTCGCAATGAGAGGCCGCAGCGGGATCGCCGCCACGATCAATGCGACGCCGCCGGCGAACACACGGTTGACGCGGCCGTGCGAGAGCGAGTGCCAGATCAGAGCTCCCATTGCGACGAGCGCGGGCACGCCAAACGCGAACAGGGTGGCGTTCTCAGGTGCGACGATCGGTATCCTGAACAGAGCGGCCGGCGTAAACGCGATCGCCGTCAAAAACATCAGGCTCTTATGCTCGGTCGGCCTCTTGCGGAGGTAGACCGCAGTCGAAAAGAGGATGATAAACAGGATCATGTCGCTTACCGGCAAGATGAAAAACTCGTGTGGGTTTGCGCCAGGGGGCGCAGAACCCCTGACGAGCTGAGCGTCATACGCCGTAGCGAAACCGACAACCACAACCAGCGCGGCGAGAGCAACTCCGATCATGCCTGTCGTCATGTGGACCTTCACATTACGCGTGCGAATGAGAGTCGTCTGGAGCACGAAAAAGAGTACCCAACCGGACATGATCACGCCGTGTGCGTGGACAAGCTTATTCGCGACAGCGGGAACGTCAAAGAAGGCGCTGAAATAATAAGTTCGAAAATAGCCGATCAGAACGATAAGCGGGAATGCAATAGTTGTCGCAAGCAGCAGCCGCTTTTCCGCGATCCTAGGATTCTTCCGCGATGCAGCCGCGGCGTTCAATGTCGATACATTCGTAGCCATAAACTACCTCCGTCAATTACGCGACATTGGCGGCTAAGTTGTATCAGTGTCTAATTCAGATACTCCGTAGCAGGGGCGTCTGGCAGCGAAGCCATCGGGTCCGCCGACCCGATGTCCTCTTCCAGATCCCATATCTCGAAAAGTGCGGGCGGGCATTCCGTGACGAATCGTGAAGGCTTTTGCAGAACGGCTTGGCGATTGTGGTCGGTGATCAGTAGAGGGTAGGCGATGTAAAGCTCGTCCTTGGCCCGCGTGATCGCGACGTACCAGAGACGGCGTTCTTCCTCTTCGGAATCGATCTCACGCAGCGAACGCGGGGATGGGAACTTGCCCTCGGCAGCCCATATCAGGAAGACGGATCTCCACTCCAGGCCCTTTGCCTGATGGATAGAGGTGAGTGTCAAAAGCTCGTCTTCCTCACCGCCCTGGACGACCTCTTCGCCGACGATCTGCTGAGGCTCCTTGAAACGTTCGGTCGAGAGCAGGGCGAGTTCAGAAAGAAACGCCTCTGTTGATTCGTACCGCTGCGCATATTGAGCAAGCCCGCGGATGTCCTCACTGCGCGCCTCGGCATTCTCAAAATTTTCGAGAAGGTACTGTTCGTAGCCTTGTTCGAATACAAGCGCGATCTGAGGGCCGGGCTTATCGCGATATTCGTCCGACACCATTCGGTCTAGCAGTGCGATGAACTCTTCGAACGGCTTTTTCGCTGATCGCATCGCCGTTTGCCGATAGTGTTCAAGGGCCGTGACGACCGGCCGAAAATCGGTATTGTCAGACTCACCGCGTAAAGCGATCGCCTCAAAAATGCGATTGGCGGTGACGTTGCCGACGCCGGGAATAAGTTTAAGGATGCGCTTCCATGCCAGCTCGTCTCGTGGGTTAACTATCACGCGCAGATATGAAATGACGTCTTTGATATGTGCCTGTTCAAAAAACCTGACGCCGGACTGAACGCGATAGGGAATATTACGACGCGAAAGTTCCAGCTGCAGCTCGATCGAATGATAATGCGAACGGTACATCACGGCCATGTCTTCGAGGCCGGTGCCGTTATCGCGAAGTTCAAGAATGCGGGCGGCTACAAATGCGGATTGCTGATCCACATCCGAGCACGGGATCAAAGCGGGCTTTACGTCGCGCGAACGCTTCACGGCCTTGAGCATCTTGGGAAACTGGCGGCGGTTATTTGCGATCGAGACGTTTGCGAGGCCGAGTATCTCAGGCGTCGAGCGGTAATTCGTTTCCAGCTTGAAGAGCTGAGCCTCGGGATAACGCTTGGGAAATTCGTAGAGATTTGTGAACTCGGCGCCTCGCCAGGCGAAGATGCTCTGTGCGTCGTCGCCGACGGCCATCACGTTGCGATGTTTGACGGCGAGCAGGTCGATGATCTCGGCCTGAAGGCGATTAGTGTCCTGGTATTCATCGACAAGGATATGCTGGAACTGTTCGGAATATAGATCGCCGACGGCGGGGACCTCGACCAGGAGCCGTTTCAGATTCAGAAGCAGATCGTCGTAATCCATCACGTTCCGCGCGTGCTTGCGTACGCGATAGAGCTTATCGACGCGCTCGATCTGTTTGGTGAGAGTTTGGAAATAAGGGTACTTTCCTGCGATAACATTCTCGAGCGGAAGATCGGTATTGCTCGCGTATGAAAAGATGTCGCGGAGAACATCGGGCTTTGGGAAACGCGTAGCCTTTGTGTCGATCGCGGCCTCATCGATGCAGGCCCGAACGAAATCTGCCGAGTCCTCGCTGTCCAGAATCGAGTAGTTGGAATCGTAACTAAGCGATGTGGCGTGACGACGGAGGATGAGATTGGCGATGCGGTGAAATGTGCCGCCCCACACGCGATGGACATTCTGTGAACCGGTCAGCGATTCGACACGGCGAAGCATTTCGCGGGCAGCTCGGTTGGTGAACGTCGCGAGCATTATCCGGTGCGGCGAGACGCCCTGTTCGAGTAGATATGCAACCCGGTAAGTGATCGCCCGCGTCTTTCCTGTCCCGGCGCCGGCAACGACAAGCGTGGCCTTCGGCGGGGCCGTGACGGCGGCGAACTGTTCGTCGTTCAACTCGCTGCGGTATCGGGCCAGCCGCTCCGGTGCAGGCGTTTCCCCGCGTTTTATTACGTATTTTGCCATGCGTGCTGTTTCATTTATAGCACGCTATGCCGTGAGTTAGAAGCCGATCTTGAAGAGATGCTTTCCGTTATGCCAATGCTGCCCAGCTAATTGATCGCAAAGCTGACATTCACGACGGCTGTCATGTCTTTCTCGATGGTAGAGGTATCGTATACCCCATAATCTGATACCTCGGTCGAATCTGCCGCGGTGATCTGCATGACACCCATCCGGGCTGAACGAACGGAGCCGATCGAATTGCCGGTACTGGACGCAATTCGTTCGGCTCTTTCTTTTGCGTCCTTGGCGGCCTCGCCCAGCATTTCAACCTTGAGGTCGCCGATGGCGTTGTAGTAATACTGCGGAGGTTTAGATTCGATGAGGATCCCTTGGTTGATGAGTT
>DATHVL010000174.1:0-13092 GCA_035461325.1 Pyrinomonadaceae bacterium | reverse complement strand
CCAAATTTCGCCGCTTCATCGCACAGCCTGTGAATGTCCGCTTCAGACGCCTCGGGCTTGAGCAGTGTGTGATCAATGAGCGATGCCCAGTCTCGCGCCGTTGCCGTTTCGCCGAGAACGATGCCGATTCGCTCGGCTCCCGCATCGACCATTCGCTCGACATCGGCCCGGCAAAATGTCGCGCACTCGTCTTCGCCCCCCGACAGCCGTGCCATCACAAGGTCGGTGATCTGATCGATCAGCTGTTGATTGCCGTTACTGCTCATTTTCTGTATTGCCTGTCGATGTCGCCGATCTTCGCGACGCGGCGTTTATGGCGATCCTCGGTGATCTCGCTAAACAAAAATGCCGTCACTATCTGCTTCAACTCTTCGGGGGTATTTTGGCCGCTTCCCAAGGTCAGCACATTCGCGCCGTTATGTTCGCGAGCGTTCCGGGCCAATGACTCGCTATAACATGCCGCGGCCCTGACGCCCGGCACTTTGTTCGCTGCCATCGCACTGCCGACCCCTGCACCGTCGATGAGTATACCGATATCGACGTGGCCCGCGCCTACCAGGCTCGCGACGGAGTGAGCGATGTCCGGATAATCGACAGCTTCCTCAGAATCTGTCCCGGCATCTCGGATCTTGATACCCAGTTCAGTAAGGTGGTCCTTAAGCTCTTCCTTCGCCTTGAACCCGCCGTGGTCGGCACCGATCGCCGCCGACCGCACCTTCACCCCCGATTCCCGCGGCACACGTGTGATGAGCTGTATTTCACGCTCTTGGATTATGTCACTCGCGAGCGCGGTAAATTTCGTCCCGGGACTTATCCGCAGACGGGCACCGGGCTCCAGTCCCCGCAAGTCGTTCTCGGTCAGTAATGTCTTGGCGGATTCGTCCCGGTCCCATTCGCGCTCTGCCTTTTCCCTAAGGCTGTTAACGATGACGTGCTGAGGCGCGGGGTCGGCTGCCGATCCCGCGTTCGCGAGCGCCTCCGCCACCAATGCCCTTATATTTTCGCGTTTGATCGCGGGATCTTTCGACATACTTGCTATCGCTTTAACAGTTGAATAATATTGCTAAACCGTCGAGTGTTCAAACGCGTTTCGTTATATATGTCCACCAAGATATCACCCGCTGAAACCACTGAGTTTACCGATCCGAACCTGCGTATCCTTTTCACCGAAGAGCAGATACGCGAACGTGTGACAGAGCTTGGCTCCCGGATCACCGCCGATTATAAGGGAAGCGAGCTTGTTTTGGTTGGTGTATTGAAGGGATCCTGTGTGTTTCTCGCCGACCTGATGCGTGCCGTCGACCTGCCGCTCTCGATAGATTTTATGTCGGTGTCCAGTTACAAGGACGGAACTACCTCATCTGGCGATGTCGAGATTCTGAAAGACCTCAGCAATCCCATCCGCGGCAAGGACGTCCTGGTCGTCGAGGATATAGTCGACACCGGGCTAACGCTCACCCGTTTGCTCGAGATACTCGGCTCACGCGGGGCAAATTCGATTCGGCTCGTAAGCTTTTTGGATAAGCCCGAGCCTCGGGTGAAAAAAGATCTTGAGATCCACTACACCGGCTTCGTTGTCCCGAACGAGTTCGTCGTCGGCTACGGCCTCGACGCCGCGGGCCGCTACCGAAATCTTCCGTTTATCGCGGTCGTGATGGATCCCGAAAAGATCTGAACCCGCCCCTATACCGAAGGATCGTATCGACGCCTGCTGGCCAAGAGGCCCTTGAACAGAAAGAAAAGAGCCACCAGGTGGAAGCCGAACGCAAAGAAATCCTTGAATCCTAAAACGATCATCGCGTCGATTACGTAAAGAAACATCCCGACAATAAAGGCTTTGTCCGAGCCTCGCCACGCCAGGTAACCGATGTAGATAAATACACCGGCTATCGCGAGTGAAAATGCCAGGCCGCTTACGCTTACCGGAGCCAGGCTGTTCGCCCGGAACATCTCATCGATAAGTCGCGTTCCTCCCAAGCCGAAAAGCATATTCTCGGTTTGGCTAAAAAACGTTACAACCAGTGAGTTTATGACCGACAAGGCGGCGATCCAAAAGAACCACTCCGCACCCCGGTGCATATCGACTACGTGAGTTACACTAGTTGTCGGCGTTTGATCAAATGTCTGCTCCATATCGTCCTCCTTTACGTGCCTCCCTCCTTCGCGCGGGATTTTATCATATAATTGAATAACCGCCGACAGGTTATTTGCCGCATCCCAAATCCTTTTGTGCCGAAACCCCCTCTGCCGGATTGACCAATGCCTCTCTTTTCTTTATAATTTTGTGTTTTCGGCCAAGTGCCGATTTACGCCTTGCGGCGAGTGGAGTCTAACAACGATGAGTTACGCAATCATAAAGACAGGCGGTAAGCAATTCCCGGTCGAATCAGGCCAAAAGCTGCGCGTCCCGACCATAAGCGAAGATCAGGGAGCTAAGATCGAGATCCCGGCGCTCGTGCTCGGAGCAGGCAGCGACGCCAAGATCGGCGAGGGCACGATCAAAGCGACCGTCGTCGGCCACGGCCGCGGCGAAAAGGTGATCGTCTTTAAAAAGAAACGCCGTAAGCAGTACAAGCGGAAGCAAGGTCACCGTCAAGGGTTTACAGAGATCAAGATCGACAAGATCTAACAAGGAGGTTCGCGGGTCGCCCACACTTTAGCGATCCCAATTTGAGTTATGGCACATAAGAAAGGTGTAGGTTCATCACGCAACGGACGTGATTCAAATGCCCAACGGCTGGGTCTTAAGAAATTTGGCGGCGAGCACGTACTCGGCGGCAATATCCTCGCACGCCAGCGCGGAACAAAGTGGAAGCCCGGCAACAACGTCGGCCGCGGCAAGGACGACACGCTGTTCGCTCTGATCGAGGGCTTTGTCAAATTTGAGGACAAGGGCCGCAGGGGCAAGTTCATCAGCGTATACGCGGGCGGTGCACCCGAGCTGGAAGCACAAGCCTAAATTCGTTTTAGTCATCGCAGATCCCCGCTTTTGATCATTCGAAAGCGGGGTTTTTCTGTTTTGTTCGCCGATTTTCCCCACGTCCTTACCTCTTTTTGTTTTTTTTTCACCCCAAGAATGTTTAGATATCCACAGCCTCCCGGGGGCCATTCTTTCCAAAGCCCCGGCTGCCCCTGAGGCTCCGCCGAGGCGTAAAACTTTTCCACAATTTTATCCACAGCCCAAGTCGATCTTTTTCCACAGGCCTGGCAGTTCCCCGGCACCTAAATGCTGCAATACCTAAAGTACTTTCTACTTGACTTGCAGTTTTTCGGGTGTAAGATACGTTCATAGTCAAAAAGCTCACGGGCTTTTGACCGGCCTGAGGATAGTCGGCTTAACGGTGACGTTAAGTTTGAGGGCACATCGAGCGGATCGATGCTGCTATTACGCCTCAGATCGAAGCCGAAAGGCTTAGCTAGGCACCGATCTTCGGATCGATGCTGAGCCGCTCGGATAAAAACGGGTGGCACCGATCGGAAAGGAACAGCCGTTTGGGAGCTATGCCGCTCACGTCTTCGGACATGAGCCTCGTTGCCGGGAACGTAACCGGCGGTGGAGGAAAAGCCACCACAACAAAAACCTAACGGCACTATGCGTTTTCGGACGCGAAACATTAAACTTCGGTTTTCTGGGTGCTGACCGGAGCTTCGCTCCCCGCTGAGCTGCTTCGGGATACAAATTGCGGTTTGGCCGTGTACATGGCCAGACTGCTAACCTTTCAGATCACTTCGGTGGTCCTTAAAGGTAAAACATAAGCGTCGGTTTCGCTTGTCGGAACCGACGCTTTTGCATTGTAAGCCTGCGGCACGGGCGTCGTCCTGCTTTGCCCAACCGGGTCACGGGCTCTAATATATAAAGAAGTGTTTATAGATAGGGTCAAGATCAGGATAAAGGCCGGCGACGGCGGCAACGGGGTTACTGCGTTTCGCAGGGAGAAATTTGTACCCCGCGGCGGCCCCTCGGGCGGCGACGGCGGTCGCGGCGGCAGCGTCTGGATCGAATCCGACGAGGGGCTCAATACCCTGCTCCACCTACGCTATAACCCGGAGCACAAGGCCGAACGCGGACATCACGGCGAGGGCTCCAATCGCCACGGGAAGGACGGCGAGGACGTAACTGTCAGGGTCCCGGTAGGCACCCAGCTTTTCAACCCTGAAACCGGGGAGATCGTTTTCGACTTTACCGAGCCCGGCCAACGCTATCTCGCTGCACAGGGCGGCAAAGGGGGCTGGGGCAATTCCCATTTCGCCACGCCCACCCGCCGTGCTCCCCGGTTCCACTACACCGGCCGCCCCGGCGACGAAAAGGAGCTTCAGCTCGAGCTAAAGCTTATCGCGGACGTCGGCCTCGTGGGCTTCCCCAACGCCGGCAAATCGACCCTGATCAGCGTGATCTCCGCTGCCAAGCCCAAGATCGCCGATTACCCATTTACCACCCTCGAACCAAATCTGGGCGTTGTCGATATGGGTGATTACCGGACCTTCGTCGTCGCCGACATTCCAGGCCTGATCGAGGGAGCCTCCGAGGGCGCGGGCCTCGGCGACCGATTTCTGCGGCACGTCGAGCGCACGAAGCTAATCCTCCACCTTGTCGATGTATCATCCGCTTCCGGTCGCGACCCTGTCGAGGATTACGAGATCATCAATAAGGAACTCGCCGCATATAACGAAGACCTCGCCGGACGCAGGCAGATCGTCGTCGCGACGAAGATGGACGCCCTCGACGAACCCGAACGCGTCGAAGTACTTGAAAAGCGTGCAAGAAAGGACGGCCGGGAGTTCTTTCCGATCTCCGCAGTTGCCTATACAGGTGTTCGCGAACTCGTGGCTCACTTGGCGGGGCTTATCCTCGAACATGATGATACAGAGGCATCTGCAGCCGCAAGCGAATGACCAGGACCGCATATTTCGGCGGCTCATTCGACCCGCCGCACAAGGGACATTTTGCGATAGCCGAAAGGCTAATCGATCTCTTCCGGCTTGACCGCTTTGTGTTTATCCCGGCGTTTCATGCTCCGCACAAACCGGATCGAAAGCCCACGCCCGCGATTCATCGCTTCGCCATGCTGGCTTTAGCGACGAACAACGAGCCCAAATATTTCGTCTCGACTATGGAGATCGACCTCCCCGAACGCCCTTATACCGTAGAAACTCTGGGCCGCATAATCGACGGGAGGCCCGATGAACAAGTGTTCTTCGTGATGGGGGCGGATTCCTGGATGGACATTACCACTTGGCGCGAATGGGAAACCGTACTCACGATGACCGACCAGATCGTTGTGACGCGCCCCGGATTTCCAATCAGCTTTTCTCATGTAACGGAGAACATTCAAGAGCGGATCGTCGACCTTCGAATCGGATCTGAAGCGGCCGCAAATGAATACGGTCCCGGCAAGATCTATATTAGCGATGCGGTCCAAATGGACATCTCGGCCACCGAAATACGCGAGCTTGCCGCCGGCAGAACCAACGGTTGGGACAACGACCTCACAAAAGAGGTTGCAAAATACGTCGAAAAATACGAACTTTATACATAATGGAAGAGACACAAGAAAAGCTCCTTAAGCGGGAGTCAGTATCCATCGAGATCTCAAACAACTCGACGCCTTTTGAAGATCTGGATCCGGAGGTCCGGCGTGCCATTGACTGTGCCGCCGACAAAAAGGCCGCCAATATGGTCGCGCTCGACCTGCGCGAGATCGCCTCCTTTACAGAGTTTTTCGTCATTGCGACGGGAATGAACCAGCGTCAGGTCCAGGCCATAGCCGATGAGATACGTGAAAAGCTGAAAGAGGAGTTCGGAGCCCGGGCCGTGAGGGTCGAGGGCTATGCCACCGGCGAGTGGGTGCTGCTCGATTTCGGCGATTTCATCGTTCATATTTTCGATAAGGATGCTCGGGAGTTTTATGATCTTGAGCGGCTCTGGCGCGATGCCAGGCGCGTGGATCTTGGCTCTTATAACGAAGCCGGGGCGGGCAACCACGCCGCGCAATAATGGGCCTGGTAATCTTTGAGATCAGCGTTGTCGTAATATTGATAATCGCGAATGGTGTTTTCGCAATGTCAGAGATGTCCGTCGTCTCGGCCCGCCGCTCCCGGCTTCAACAACTCGCCAATGAGGGTAACGCAGCCGCCCAAGCCGCGCTCGAGCTTTCGAGCCATCCCGACAAATTTCTCTCCACTATCCAGATCGGCATTACGCTGATCGGCATTTTGGCCGGTGCCTTCGGCGGAGCGACGCTCGCTTCTAAGATCGGCGACTCGCTCCAAACCGTTCCCACGCTCGCCCCCTATGCTCAGGCCATCGGGTTTTCGATCGTTGTTATTTCGATCACCTACCTCACCCTGATAATCGGCGAACTCGTCCCGAAGCGCATCGCCCTCAACAACCCCGAAAAGATCGCCTCGCTCATTGCCAGGCCGATGACGCTATTGTCCCGGTTCGCGGCGCCGGTTGTTTCGGTCTTGAGCTTGTCGACAAATACGATCTTTAGACTGCTTGGAATAAAATCGCCCGGGGACGCACCGATCTCGGAAGAAGAGCTGAAACTTCTGATCGAACAAGGCACCCAGGCAGGGGTCTTTCACGAAACCGAACAAGCCATTGTCGAGCGCGTGTTTCGACTCGGCGACCGGCGGGTTACCGCGTTGATGACTCCCCGTCCCGATATGGTCTTCTTGAACGCCGATGCCTCGGAGGAGCATACTCTGCAGGTAATAGCGGGGTCAAAATTCTCTCGCTTTCCGGTCTATCGGGGAAACACGGACAATATTCTCGGGGTCGTAAAGGTCAAGGAGTATCTCGCCTCAAAGCTGATCGAGCCCGAAACTAAACTTGAGGACGCCCTCACAAAACCGCTCTTCATCCCGGAAACGTCCACCGCCTTTCACCTCCTGGGCCTGTTCAAGGACCGCGGCCTACACCTCGCGCTTGTGATCGACGAATTCGGGTCTGTGAACGGGATGGTCACAAGCAACGACTTTCTCGAGGCCCTTTCCGGCGAAGCGGAAAGCCTGGATCCCGAAGATGTGGACTTCATCGAGCGGAAGGACGGCACGGTACTGGTTGACGGTGCGGTCCCGATCGATGAACTGTACCATCGCTTCCCTGCTCTCCGTAGAACGACTCCCGGGGGAAACTATCACACGGTCGCCGGGCTGTTTCTGCACCGACTCGGGCAGATCCCGACCGAGGGCGATGAGATCAAGATCGGAAATTACAAACTCGAGGTCGTGGATATGGACGGGCGTCGCATCGATAAGATCCTTATTAGGCCAGCCGGAATCGACTCAAAATGAGGTTTCGTTTTCTTTGGGTCGGGAAGACCCGCAACCGCGATTGGCGTGCCCTCCAGGACGAGTATTTCGGCCGCCTCACCCAATTCATCAAATGTGATGTCACCGAGGTCAAAGACTCTGCACCCCACGAGGGCCCCTCGGAGGAAGGGGAAAGGCTCCTAAAGTCCGTCTCGCCCGCCGACCTCGTTGTTTTATTGGACGTCAAAGGCAAGCAGATCGGCTCACATCAGCTCGCACGGCAAATCGAAGACTGGCAGATGGCCGCCCGCAAAGAGATTGTATTTGTTATCGGCGGTGCACACGGTGTGTCGCCTGAAGTTGCAGAAAGGGCGGATCTTAGGTTATCCTTATCGTTTCTAACTTTTACCCACGAGATGGCTCGTGTGATCTTGTTAGAACAGCTCTATCGGGCATTTTCAATTATAAAGGGCTTTCCCTATCAAAAATGAGTAAAGTTAATCTGAAAAAGATCAAGGAAAAGCTGCTGGCCGAGCGGGAATTACTGATCGAGAAACTAAAGGGTAACGATCTGTCGATCGACGATTCTGAAACGCCGGATCCGGTCGATCTTGCCGTCCGCAACTATTCGAAGAATGTGATGCTTGCGGTATCTGAGAATGAGAGCCGTCAGCTAGCGCTTATCGATGAGGCCGTTCTACGGATCGACGACGAAGAGTACGGGCTCTGCCAGAACTGTGAACAGGCCATCACGCCGAAGCGGCTCGAGGCGATCCCCTGGGCTCGTTACTGCCTCAACTGTCAGGAGCTGGTCGAAAAGGGCGAGCTTGACGAAGAATAGCATTTAGAGCCGCCGGGGCCACCTTCGGCGGCATTCCCTGAACTCACACTTTGACGGTCCACCGTCACATCGCCGGCGAATGCTCCGCACCATCCCGGGACTAATAACCTCCATATTCTACCCGCTGCCCTGCGCCGTTTGCAGCGAAAGCGTCGAAGACCTTTCGAATGGGCCGGCATGCGCGAAGTGTTGGAACGACGCCAGTTTCTTCACCGGCTTTGAAACGCTCTGCGCTAAATGCGGTGCATTTCTTAGCCCGGCCGAACCGATGTTCGAGACGTTTTGCCGGCGTTGCGACGATGCTCATTTCGATCTCGCCCGTGCGGTCGGTGCCTACGAAGGGGCTCTGGCCGCCGCAGTGGTGCGGCTCAAAAGCAGGCCCGTCGTGCCGCGAAGGCTTCATCGCGAGATCGAGCTTACGTACGATCAGAATTTCGGTGACAGATCCGATCTTGCCATACCCGTTCCGCTCTCCCGCCATCGGATGCGCGAGCGCGGGTACAACCAGTCGGCGGTGATCGCACGGCTTTTGACAAAGTTGTGCGGCCTTCGCAGAGACGAGTCGTCCCTCATCCGCACACGGCACACCCAACTGCACCGCGTCGCAATGGATAAGAAGGCACGTGAGCTGAGCCTCAGAAACGCATTCGAGGTGCGGAGGCCCCGATTGATCGAGGGCAGGCATATATTGCTGATCGATGACGTGATGACCTCGGGAGCGACTGCCTCTCAATGCGCGAAAGTTCTGAAAAAATGCGGCGCCGAGAGTGTGAACGTATTTACGCTCGCCCGTGCGGTTCTCCACAGCGAGCGAGCGTAATTCAACCGGTCGTTGGTTACGGCCGATCGGACGCGGGGATCGGGACGTCTTCAGCAACTCCGAATTGTGCCGCAAAGTACGATTGATTCGAGCTCTGTAAAACGTACCAAGTGCCGGTCGATGGACGGTAAACGGCTATGTCATCCTTCCCGTCGCCGTCATAGTCGCCCACCACGGGCTTGTCTTCCGCGAGTCCCCACCGAGTGACAGTTACTCCGCCATCGCTGCTGCGAAGTATGTACCACATTCCTTCGGAAGGCCGGTAAATGGCGATGTCTGTCTTTAGGTCCCCATCGAAATCACCATAGGCGGGCAGATCACCGCTCAGCCCGAACTGAACGACCGAATAAGAACCGTTCGAGCTGTTGAGGCGATGCCAGTGGCCGGTCGACGGACGGAATACCGAGATATCGTAAACGCCGTCGCCGTCGTAATCTGAAGGAGTCGGCACATCACCCTGCAGGCCGAATGCAGCAACTGTGACGCCGCCGTCCGTCGATCGATACGAGTACCATACGCCATCGCTAGGCCGGTAAACCGTCAGGTCAGCAAGCCCGTCGCCGTCATAATCGCCCGGTACGGGAACATCCCCGGGGGCGCCGAATTGGGCCGTGGTAAAAGTGCTGTCGCTGCTGCGGACGTAATACCACGTACCGTCGCTCGGCCTAAATACACCTACATCCGCTTTGTAATCACCGTCATAATCCTCAGCAACGGGTATATCGTTCGGCAACCCGAATTGCCGTATGGTTATGGCGCCTGTACCGCTGTTGAGGATGTACCAAACACCCTCAGACGGACGATAGACGGCCAGATCGGTTCGCGCATCGCCGTCAAAGTCCGCGGAAACCTTATTTCCAAGTACCTTGTCCACGGTCCCGCCGAGCCCGACCACGTATAATTCGCCGGCCTCATCCTCACCAAAAGATGAGATATTCCGAGCTGTATCCAGCAGAAGCAGCTGCTGCCCCTGATGCCATAGAAGTATTTCGCCGGTGCAGTAATCGCCGTAAAGATACGACCCGAGCGGAAGCGCTCCCTGAAGCCCGCGATATACATAGCCGCCCGTGATCGCACAGCGCGGTGACCCGCTATTCGCATATTGGAAAACGGGCATTATGAAATTTGAAGGAGTGCAAAGCGTGGGATCCAGGCCCGTACACTGAGTGCCCTCATATACGCGCCAGCCGAAGTTGCCGCCGAGCGTGATGATCGACATCTCTTCCCACAGGCCCTGTCCTACGTCGCCTGCGTATAGCTGCCGCGAGCCCCTTCGGTCGAACGACCATCGCCAGGGATTGCGCACGCCGATGGCGTAGATCTCATCCGCCCCGTTGGTGCCCACATAAGGGTTATCCGGCGGATTGGTATACGGCGGATTTGCATTGTTGCCCGAAACGTCCGGCGTTATCCGTAAGTACTTGCCCAAAAGCTCGTTTATGTTCTGCGACCGGCTGCCGGGGTCGTTTGCTGATCCGCCGTCGCCCATCCCGACATAAAGGTTATGGACGCCGGGAAGGTCCTCTCTGAATTCGATCATGCCGCCGTTATGGTTCGAAAACGGCTGAGGTATCGTCAGTAATATGCGTTCGCTATTGGGGTCACCTTGAGTATTGTTGCTGGTGGCTGTAAATCGCGATACGATGGTGGCCCCGTCGGTTTGCCGCGTGTAGTTAACAAAGAAATAGCTGTTCGTCGCAAAATTAGGGTGAAACGCTAGGCCGAGCAATCCCCGTTCGCCGCCCGAGAGCACCCGGGCCGTGATGTTCACAAAAATGGTCGGCGTAGTTGAGCCCGGCTGAACGACCTTGATCACGCCCCCGCGTTCGAGTATGAACTTGCGGCCGGAGCCGTCTTTTGCGTGCGTCAACAGGACCGGTGAACTAAGGCCCGTGATGTAATTTAGCTGCAGGCGGATGGGGATCGGCGTCTGCGCCGTCAACGCGGCAGAGAACGCCAAAACAAGCGTGGCCGCCCCGACCCATGATCGTAAACTTTTCATTTGTAAATCCTCCAGGAACCTGAAGCGGCGGCCGCTCCGGACATGATAAATGCCAACCCGGCGAGAACCGGAATGAGCGAGCGATATCAAGATCTAGTTAGTGGGCTGCTATGCGGACCGATCGCTCCGCGTTTGATCCGTAAAAAGTAATGTTCCCAGTCTAGCCTTATAAGGCGTGAGGTTCAATAGCGGCTAAACCCGGTAGGGCCGCTTTTTCTTTCGCTGCACCTCGTCCGGGTCAAAAATATTCTGCAGCCGCAGGGTGACATCGGCCGTGAGGTCGGGCCCGGCAAGGTCGCCGGCCTGCAGCTTCGCATAGCCCACCGCCGCGATCATTGCCGCGTTGTCTGTTGACAGGTGCCGAGACGGGAAATACACGGGGACGCCGGAGCGTTCTGAGAGTCCTGTGGCGCGCCGCTGGAGTTCGAGATTGCAAGCGACACCGCCCGCCACGATCAGCGTCTCAGGTTTCAGGTCACCCGCCACTCGATCGAGTGTGCCTACCAGCGAATCCATCACTGCACTCTGAAACGCCGCCGCAAGGTCTTTGATCTCCCGCCCCGGCTGGCCGCCGTTCACGGGCTCGATGCCCTGCTCGCGGATATACCGCGACACAGCGGTCTTGAGCCCGCTAAAGCTCATGTCGGGCCGGCCGTCGGAGATCTTCGGTTTTGTAAACTTTATGCCGGTCGGGTCGCCTTCGAGCGCCAGTCGTTCGATCTCCGGCCCGCCGGGGTAGCCCAGGCCGAGCATCTTGGCAACCTTGTCAAATGCCTCTCCGGCGGCGTCATCACGGGTCCGGGAGACCAGTTTATAATAGCCCTCTTCCGGCACCCAAAAGATATTCGTGTGGCCGCCCGAGACGATAAGTGCCATCGCCGGGTACTTTACAGGTGGATTGTCGAACACGACCGAGTAGAAATGCCCCTCGATGTGGTTCACCCCCACGATCGGGATTCCCAGGCCATACGCCAGCGACTTGGCATAGCACACGCCGACCAAGAGCGAGCCGATTAGCCCGGGCCCCTGAGTGACAGCGATCGCATCAATCCGCTCAAGAGTGACGCCCGCCTGCTCGAGAGTCTCCGTCACAACTGGCTCGATCTTTTCAAGATGCTCCCGCGATGCGAGTTCGGGAACGACCCCGCCGTACGGGCGGTGCAGATCGATCTGCGACGAGATCACAGACGACAGTATAGTCCGTCCGTCCTCGATGACCGCGGCGGCCGTCTCGTCGCATGAACTTTCGATGCCCAATATCAACACATCTTTAGATTACCAAAGTTGCAACGCCCTTGTTTGCGCGCAAAGAAAAAATAGGCGTTCACAATGGAACGCCTATCAAAAGTCACGTCTCAGCGTGACCAGCATTTCACTAACCCCTTGGAACCCCCTTGTTCTAACGTGAAATGCAAACCTACCCTAGCAGCCTACGGACCCTATGGAGACTGAACCCCGCGGTCGGTCCCCGGAGTCGGAACTGGATCCGAATCGGCTGCAAGCTTAAAAACTCCGCTAAAGAACAAAATAGCTGCAATCAAAATAAAAGCTCCAATACTTAGCAGTGCCCAGTGCACTCCGCGAAACGCCTTGGCCGTATCTTCCCTCACGACCGTATCTTCTCCATCAACAGATATAACCTGTTTCGACATCTGCTCCTCCCGGGGTTCCGAGCGTCCCCAACTGTCCCTTTCACCTATCGCTATTGCAACGTTCGTGCCAAAACTAAAAAGCAGCAATGGCGGGGTCTGCCGACACTTTTTCATCTATTTCGTATTACTTCGGTACATTAAGGATGCGAGGAATTTACCATTCCGCTGTGTATTATTACCGAACAACGTTACGGGGAAATTAAAAACGCTGACAAAATGAATTGCCAGCGTTTCGGTGAATCAACTGTGCTACTTTAAGGTCCGACGTTTCCCGGGTCCGCGGGCCTCCCGGTGCCTCCGGGACCCGAATCTGCTGATGAGGACCAGTAGAACACCAAGATGAGCGTGATGCCGATCAGAAAAATGAATCCGAAGACGATCGCCCACAGCTTGGTCGCCGAGCGAACGCTTCGCTCCTCCGTCCCAATACTTGTGTCGTATTTCGCTTTTTGTACCATATTTTTACCTCTCATAGGTAACTATGGCAAAACTTATACCACGCGTCCCGAATCTGACGTCG
>DATHVL010000173.1:0-9222 GCA_035461325.1 Pyrinomonadaceae bacterium | reverse complement strand
TGCGGTAAATCTTTTGGAATTGAACCCGAACAGCCCCGCCTTGCGCGATCGGCGGGTGAGGCAGGCACTGTCGATGGCCCTAGACCGGGAGCGCCTCGCCGAGGGACAGTTGGAAGGGACGACCCGTCCGGCCCTGGCACTGACGCCGTTCAGCAGCGAACCGCGAACGCAGCTTGAACAGGACAAAGAAAAGGCTCAAGGATTATTAGAGGAAGCAGGGTATCCGGATGGTATTGGATTTCCGGTTCTGAGGCTGGTCGTCAACCGCAATGAGACGCAGCAAAGGGTTGCCAGAGCGGTCGCGGCAATGTGGAATGAAAACCTTAATATTGGGGCGGAGGTTATCGTTCGCGAAACGAGCGAGATCGATGAGATCCGCAGGTCCGGCAATTTCGACGTTCTGCGGCGAGGTGTCGTCCTCACCACAAGCGACGAGTTCGTAAATATGCGAACGATCTTTGGCGCGATAGCCGAATCTCCGGCCAGTCGATCGCAAGAAAACTGGAGCGGCCTGACCGATCAGACGCAAAGTAATAACGGGATCATTCCTGCTCCGACCTCCCCGCGCGCCTCTTCCGCACCATCGCAGCTCCTAACTGAAGGCGATGCCCTGTTCGAGCTGACGGCAATACCGCTTTATTTTCCCTTAACCTTCTCATTAGTTAAACCATATATAGGCGGATTCGTTATGAATAGCCTGGATTCTCCGCTACTGTCCGGAGTGTCGATCAAGGAAAATTGGCAACCGAAGGCCGCCGAGGACGAATCTTAACCTCAAATTAAGGCAATATTCGCCTTATGCCCGGACGGATGGCAAGAAAGAGGCAGTCAAAAGGCTTCTCTTGCCGACAAATATTATAACGTGATAACTTAGGGCAACTCATTCGGCAGAAAGTCTCCCCAGATTTCCCCCGGGGACGGCAAACAGTAGTAAGGAGTCTATTTATGCGAGCGGCAAACTGGAGCGTATTTCGCGTCGGATTGGCGATGGTCATGGTGTCCGCATTTCTTACGTCGTGTGCGACGGAGGCGACATCGCGCTTTTACGGTAAGACCGAGGCCCCCGACGATCAGGTGTTGAGGTACGTCTCGGGCTCCGAGCCGGAATCCTTTGACCCCGCGATCCCGACCGGCCAGCCCGAAGCACGATTGCTGATGGCTATTCACGACGGCCTTGTCGAGTATCATCCGAAGACGATGAAGCCCATCCCCGCGATCGCCGAAAGCTGGGAGATATCGCCGGATGTCAGTGAGTATATTTTTTATCTGAGAAAGAACGCGACCTTCTCGAACGGCGACCCCATCAAAGCACAAGATTTTGTTTACTCTTTCCAGCGGGCCCTCGAACCTGAATTTCTCGCAAAGAACGCATATCTCGCCTATTACATAAAATACGCAGAGGCATTTAACAGCAAGCACGCATTCGTACGAAGGCCGGACGGCACCTTCATTCTCAAGCGTGAACTTGCGGGTTCGGGCCAGGTTCCCGAGGTAAGCACTGAAGTTTATGGGCCGGACACTGAGTTCGGAAGATATCTAAGCAGCCCGGAAAGGCTAACGGTCCCTGCTGACGAAAAGGGCCGTGCAGCTTTGTTTGAAAAGGATGAAAAGTTAAAGGCACTAACGGCCAACGCCGAGTTCGTCCCGGTGGTCGGCTCGGATTTGGGTGTCGAGGCTATCGACGATTACACCCTCCGCATCAAGCTCCGTCAATCAGCTCCGTTCTTTATCGATCTACTTAGTCATCAGTTCTTCAAGGTCGTCCACAGGGGAGCGATCGAGAAGCACGGGAAACAATGGGTAAGGCCCGAGAATATCGTTACCAGCGGCGCCTTCAAGGTAAAGGAACACCATCCTTACGACCGGATCGTGCTTGAAAAAGATCCGCGCTATTGGGACGCTGAATCGGTCCGGCTTAACGGAATTGAGTTCTACCCGCTGGAAGAGGCCACCACGATGATGAACCTCTACAAGGCCGGTTCGCTCCACGCCGTTTACAATGCTGTCCCGCCCGCCGCCTGGATCGAAACGCTTCGGGAGTTTAAGGCCGAGTATATGGATCATCCCGCCGTTACGCTCCAGTACTACACGTTCAATGTTACGCGGCCTCCGATGGACAATGAAAAGGTTCGACGTGCGTTCGCGCTTGCGATCGATCGTGAAGCGCTCGCGACATGGAGAAAGACCACCAAGCCGACGATCGATTTTACGCCGATCGGCATCTTTCCGGATTATGAGGAGGTCCGTGATCGCGTTTACACCAAGGAGCTGGCCAAACAGGGCCGTACGCTTGATGAGTGGAAGGCGAAAATGTTTGATCCCGAACGTGCCCGTGCTCTTTTGGCAGAAGCGGGGTACCCCGTAACACGCTCCGGAAATTCTTGGTCGTCCCCCGATTTCCCCATTTCCGAGGTCGAGCTTCTTTACAACACGAGCGAAAGCAACAAGGCCATTGCGGAGTTCATTCAGGCACAATGGCGACAGAATCTCGGCCTCACGGTCCCGCTCAAGAACATGGAGTGGAAGACATTTCTGAATGTTCGAAAGGAACTTGATTATCGAGGTATCGGACGCGCCGGATGGGTCGGTGATTACATGGACCCCTTCACTTTCCTGAAACTCTTCTACACAAAAGATAACGATAGTTCCACCGGCTGGTACGACCCGAAATTCGACAGTATCGTGAACGAGGCGAACCGCGAACTCGATCCCGAAAAGCGATTCGAATTGCTGGCTCTTGCTGAGTTCTATGTAATGGACAAGCAGCCCGTACTTCCGTTGATGACCGATTCGACCAATTGGATGAAAAAGCCGTTTGTAAAGGGAATGTATCCCAATCCCCAAACGCTTCATCCTTGGAAATTTGTTTATATCGAGACCGATGCGGACAAATGGGATCAAAACGCAGCGAGCCTGATGAAAGATCGGGACGAATCTGTCTTAAGTCATGTCGAGCGTCTAATGTCGACGCAGACCGCCCGGGAAGCGACAAGCGCCGAGAGCGTCGCTGCCGCCCAACAGCCGTCTAACGAGTGAGCTAGAAATAGAACAAAATGCTTGGATTCATACTCCGCAGGCTTTTAATTATCATTCCGATGGCGCTTCTCGTAGTGTCCGTAACCTGGATACTTATCAGGGCAGCCCCCGGGAGCTTCTATTCGGAAGAAAGGGCCCTGCCGCCCGCGATCGAAGCGAACATCAGGGAAAAGTACGGCCTGGACAAACCCTTTTATCAGCAATATATGATGATGCTGGGGAATGTACTTAAAGGCGACTTTGGCGATTCGCTAAGGTATCAGGAGCAGTCCGTAAACGAGATAATTGCCCGCCACCTCCCGTATTCAGCGACCATCGGAGCACTCGCCTATTTACTCGCGTTGTTCGTCGGCCTGACCGCCGGCATCATTGCCGCTCTGCGCCAGAATTCCGCGTTTGATTACGGGTCAATGGCGTTCGCGATGCTGGGCCTATCTGTGCCTAATTTTGTGCTCGGGCCCATCCTTGTCATCGTTTTTTCGCTCTGGCTCTTCTGGCTGCCGCCCGCACGGTGGGGCGGTATCTCTAATCTCATCATGCCGGTATTTACACTGGCCGCCATTTACATGGCCTATATCGCCCGGCTGACTCGTGCGGGAATGCTGGAGGTTATGCGGTCTGACTATATCCGTACGGCACGGGCCAAGGGATTGGACGAAAAAACCGTCCTGCTCAAGCACGGGCTTCGGGGTGGGATCGTTCCGGTCGTGTCGTTCACAGGCCCGGCACTCGCGTCTCTTCTTGCGGGTACGGTGGTCGTCGAAAAGGTTTTCGCCATACCGGGCCTCGGCAACATCTTCATACAGTCGGTACTTAATCGCGATGAGCCCTTAACGCTCGGGATAGTCGCGTTTCTCTCTATCCTGATAATGATCTTCAACCTGGCGGTGGATATTTCATACGGTTTCCTGGATCCGCGAATCCGATACGAATAGGTTTAATTGTTATGACGAAAGAACTTGCTTGTCCAAAATGCGCGGTATCCATAAAGGTTGACCCGGACGGCCCCAGGCTGAAGGTTTGCAGCCATTGCGGCGCGACGCTGATGATCGACAAGACCGGTGACGAACCGCGTCTGGTGCTTGATGAATCGGGAGTCTACGAAAGATCATCCGGCGAACTGGTCGCCGGGGCCTCCCTTTGGAAAGATGCGTGGAAACGGCTTCTCAAGAACAAGCTGGCAGTTTTTGGTATGGTCGTACTTGCGATCATGCTGGTCGCGGTCATTATCGGGCCTGCAATTATTCGAATGGCGACCGGCTTTACGCCGGATTACATTCCTTCGGACATCGATGGCGGGGCACGCGTAAAATCGTTTCCGCCATCACTCCAGCACCCGATGGGAACCGATGACCAGGGCCGCGACATGCTGGCCCGCGTGCTTCAGGGCGGACGCATCTCGTTAATGGTCGGCATTATTTCGACGCTTGTCTCGCTGATCGTCGGTGTTTCGTGGGGTGCGGTCGCCGGCTATGTCGGCGGACGTGTCGATAACGTGATGATGCGGATCGTCGATATCATCTATGCGATCCCCTATATCCTGATCGTTATCGTGCTTCTTTCGGTCTTCGGCGGGCCCAATACACCGGCAATTATAACGACGATGTCGGATGCGATAGGCGGTGCGGGAAACCAGGGACTCAGTCAGATCTTCTTACTCTTCTTTGCATTGGGCCTTGTATCGTGGCTGACCATGGCCCGCGTTGTCCGCGGACAGATCCTAAGCCTTAAGAATCAGGAGTTCGTGCTTGCAGCCAAGGCCACGGGTGTCTCGACATTCGGTATCATCTTTCGCCACCTCGTTCCGAACGCTCTCGGCCCGGTGATCGTTTACGCGACGCTGACGGTTCCGAGCGTTATGCTCACTGAGGCGTTCTTATCGTTCCTGGGGCTCGGCGTTCAGGCCCCTTATGCCTCGTGGGGAAGCCTTGCGGCGGACGGCATCAAGAACATCCAGATCTTCCCATGGCAGCTTATCTTCCCGGGCGTGACGATGGCACTGACGCTCTTCTCGCTAAACTTTTTAGGCGACGGCCTCCGCGACGCCCTCGACCCGCAAACGCGGAAGTTCTGATAATTGATGAACAACAACGGCACAATACTTTCGGTCAATGACCTAAGGACCTATTTCCAGACCGAGGACGGCATCGTCAAGGCGGTGGACGGTATTACCTTTACACTGGAAAAAGGCGAGACGCTTGGTATCGTGGGCGAATCGGGCTCGGGCAAATCGGTCACAAATCTTTCCGTGATGCGGCTCATCCCGGAGCCGCCCGGCAAGATCGTCGCGGGCGACATCATCTTTAACGGCATCGATGTGCGAGCGCTATCGATCGACCAGGTCCGTAAGATCCGCGGAAAGCGGATGGCGATGATCTTTCAGGACCCGATGACCTCGCTTAATCCGTTCCTGAAGATCTCGACGCAGTTGATGGAGGTCACCCGGCTCCATCTCGGCCATTCAAAACAAGAGGCCTATCAGCACGCGATCAAGATGCTCGAGACAGTGGGAATTCCCGATGCCGAGAGCCGGGTTGATGGTTACCCGCATGAGTTCTCGGGCGGAATGCGGCAGCGCGTTATGATCGCAATGGCGCTTAGCTGCGACCCTGAGTTGCTGATCGCAGACGAACCGACGACCGCACTCGACGTTACCATCCAGGCGCAGATACTTGAACTGATCAAGGACCTGAAAGCCCGAATGGGAACGAGCGTCATACTTATCACCCACGACCTTGGCGTCGTCGCAGGTATGACCGACAAGATCATCGTGATGTATGCGGGCAAGGTGTTTGAACAGGCGCCGACACGCGAGCTTTTCCGCACCCCCGCGAACCCGTACACAAAAGGATTGCTAAGAAGCGTCCCCGATCCGGCTCACGAGCAGGGGAAAGAGCTTTACCAGATACCGGGCCTGCCGCCGGACGTCGCACATCTGCCGCCGGGGTGCCCGTTTGCCGAGCGTTGTGAGCGTGCCGAGGATATCTGCCGGCGGGAGTTTCCGCCCTTTGTTCAAATAAACGCGGATCACCATTCGCTGTGCCATTTTGCGGACGAGGTCTACGCAGAATCCGTGCGGGAAGCAGAGTCCGCGGCGTTACCCGTTAACCGAGATACCGAATGAAAGAGAACGGAAACAATCTGATATCGATTCAAGACCTGCAGGTCTACTACCGGCTTGGCGGCGGGCTTTTTAAAAAGGAACGCATCGTCAAGGCGGTTGACGGCGTGTCGCTGGATATCAAGAAGGGCGAGACGCTGGGACTCGTCGGAGAATCCGGCTGTGGGAAGTCCACGCTTGGCAAGGCGATATTGCGACTAACCGAACCCACGGACGGCAAGGTCATTTACGACGGTAAGGATCTGGCTCACCTCTCGCAGAATGCTATGCGGGATCAGAGACGGAAGCTGCAAATGATCTTTCAAGATCCGTACGCCTCACTGAACCCCCGGATGAACGTCGGGCAGATCATAGGGGAACCGATCCGCACCTTTGGGCTGGCCAACGGCAAGTCAGCTGATGAGCGGGTGGGTGACCTGATGGAAACGGTCGGCCTCAGCCGCCGGTTCATCAAACGTTATCCGCATGAATTCTCGGGCGGCCAGCGCCAGCGTATCGGCATTGCCCGGGCACTTGCGGTCGACCCGGAATTCATTGTCGCGGATGAGCCGATCTCGGCACTCGATGTTTCGATCCAGGCTCAGATAATGAACCTGATGGAGAAGCTTCAGGCCGAAAAAGATCTGACGTACTTGTTCATTTCGCATGACCTTAGGGCAGTGCGGCACCTTTCCGATCGCGTCGCGGTAATGTATCTCGGGAAGATAGTTGAGCTTGCACCTGGCAGGTCGATCTACGATGACCCCCTGATGCCTTACACGCGTGCTCTTATATCAGCCGTGCCCGTCCCGGATCCGGAGATCGAGGCAAAACGAGAACGGATCATCCTTCAGGGAGATGTGCCGTCGCCGATCGATCCGCCGTCGGGCTGTCATTTTCACACCCGCTGTCCGTTTGCCATCGAAGAGTGTAAGAGAATAATCCCGGCGCTGGTCGAGATCAAACCGGCCCATCGTGCCGCCTGCATCCGGATAAATCCCGAGCATCCATATATTGAAGAAAACGTAAAAGCGGGCTTGGGCGCTATCGGAGCAGGCGTCTGACCTGATCCTTTTTAAAAATGAAAGAGGCCCGCGTCGCTCGGGCCTCTTGTAGTCGAACGGGTCGAAGATGAAATATTAGAAACCCGTTCGAGCCGTATTACTCTGTTCCGTGCCTTCGTTATTTGCAGCGTCACGCAGGGCTTTCACCTTGTCGTGTGCTTCCTGAACGCCGGCGTACTGCTTCTCGACCGTCTGACGGATATAGTCCGGCAGAGCCAGTGCGAGAGCGTCCTTATACGCATTCTTAGCCGAATCCTCTCCACGTTCTGCCTCGTTTAGGATCGCGGCGTCGTCCTGTCCGGTAACAGCCGATTTGATGTTGATCCAACCACGGTGCAGGGTGCCGGCAAAGCTACCCGTGTTCTCGGGGTCGCCGCCGAGTGTCTGAACCAAGCTCTGAAGATCCCCAACAAAGCTTGCGCGCTGCTGTGAATATTCATAAAAGATCGATTTCAGGTCCGACCGCTCGACGCCTTCGGCAGCTTCCTTAAAGCCCTCCTGGCCGTCACGGCAGGTCTCGATCAACCCGTTCAGGGTCGAGATCATGTCGTCATTAGTCGGAGCGTCCGCGGTTTCGTTTACCCTTTTGGTCTCTCCGGCAGTCGTTCCCGGATCCGGATTGGGTGCGTTATATGTTTCGTTGATCATAAATTAAACCTCCTTGATCGAGGCGGCTCTAGCTGAACCGCTTGATACAGACATTTTATTAAACAATTTGCGTGCCATCGTTCAAATTGACCCAAAACTCGCTATTTTTCGCAGACATTACATAACTTGCGCAGTCAATTCGAACGAATGTGCATTGAAGCGGGTCAGCCGAGCGAAAAAAAAAAGAGCAGGAATTGAGAATTGTATTAAACTCAAAGGATACAAATTTTAAGGCCGGCGAATTTTCTTGAAATCACCCAAAGATTAGGTGTATTAAGGTAGTAAGCAAAATGCCGGTATGCCCACAACGGAGCTTGAATTGCGCCGCGGTGGTCATGCGTCCAAAGAAATGGGAGCTGACCAAAACGAAAACGAAAAGCTGCTTGATCGCCTCGCCGCAGAGAACGGTGTGGCGATAGTCGTGCTTGACGGAAGCGGTTCCCCGGCTGCTGAATCCAATAACAATTCTATATGCGGAGCTCTCTACCCCTCGAATGAGTTCGGCCCGCTATGCGCCCAATTCTGCGGCAAGGCATTTCGTGTGACCCACTCCACAGGCGAACCATTTGAATACGAATGTTTCGCGGGGCTCCGGTGCAAGGCCGTACCGGTCGCGGAACGCGGCACGCGTTTTGTGACGATCATCGGCCGTACATTCTTCACCGCGGACAAATATCGAAAAGCAACAGAAAAAGCGATCTCAGGTGAGTGGAGCGGATTTCCACCGGCCGAGTTCTTCGAGAATGTCCTGATGTCGTCCTCGATGGAACCGTTGGATCGCGTTGCCGAAAGCCTCGCAAAATTCGCACCGGCTGAAACCGATGACCTGTTGGAACTTCCGGGCGAAGAGCAAGCAGCGGAATCGACCCCTCAAGCTCGTCTTCAAAGCACGGCTCCACAAGATGGATCCGTTGCAGTTGCGGCGGCTCGACAGGTTGAACCTTCTAAGACACACAAAGAACCTTCTGCGATACCGGCCGAGAGTGTTGAACCTGTGGCAACACAGCAGCTCCGAGACGAAGCTGATGAAGCAGCCGCGTGGCGTTCGCTCTTCAGTTCGCTGCTCGAAACAGGGTATGCGGATGCTTGCGGCCAAGTGCTTACATTTGTAGAAAAGCACTACGGGGCGGACTCCCTGATCTGGCTGGAACGCAAGGGATCTTCGTTTAACGGGATAACGTCAACTGGGGCGCTTCGCGAGCGCCCCATCCACATCAATATTGTTCCGGATAACTCACGTATCGCCGAAGCGGCCGAGCGGCAGGAGCCCATCGTACTTCTCGAACGACGCCAGCCGGGGGAGGGAATTCCGCCGCGTAAGCTGCTCCTTTATCCGGTAAAGGTCGGAAGCGACGTCCGCGGAGCGATCGCTAT
>DATHVL010000172.1:0-3848 GCA_035461325.1 Pyrinomonadaceae bacterium | reverse complement strand
GGACGGCAAGTATTCGGAATTCATCGATAGATATCTTGAGCACGAAGGCCGGTCGGACGAGCTGCCCGAGGGCGGCGAGATCGTGAATTCGGCAGGGGAGCATCTGGGCGAACATACGGGGATCCATCGATATACTGTGGGTCAGCGTCGGGGCTTGGGGATCGCGCATGAAAAGCCTCTGTATGTGGTGCAGATCGAGCGTGCGCGGAACCAGATAATCGTCGGCGAGGCGGATGAGCTTGAAAGAATCGAATTCACTGCCAAGGGCGTGAACTGGGTCGCCTTTGACGAGCCCGCCGAACCCGTTCGGGCACTGGTCAAGGTGCGTTACCGTCACGATCCCGCGCCTGCCACGATCTATGCTCTGCCGGACGCACGGGCCCGCATCGTCTTTGACCATCCGCAGCGGGCCATCACGCCCGGCCAAGCGACGATATTTTACGACCTGGAGACGGGCGAAGAGGTTGTTGGCGGGGGATGGATCGGTCGGGATCCCGCCGGCCCGTGAACTCGAGACCACAGATCGCGGTTTGAGCAGGTGACCGTCGTGTACCTCCTGACCAGTTTGAGTAAGCACGGCGCTATTTTTAGAATAATACTGAAATGCCAACACGAAAAAAAAGACCGAGTAAGGCTGCCAAGTCGGCAAAAAAGATATTGGAAGATTCCAAACTGCTTAGTGACAAAGCCGAACGCGATCAACAGAAGGGCGCCGAATTCAAAGAGTCGGTGCCATCGCCGCGTGTCAATAAGTCGGCAATGAAGCCGCGGCCGGACAAGAAGCGTGGGTGAAAGGCGATGATGAAGGCCGATCTTCGCAGGCGATCTCTAGAGGCCCGGAGTAATTTGACGCAGGCTGAGGTCGGAGCCTTGAGTGGCTTGATAGCCGAGCGATTTTTTAATGAGGTGGGCGTAGGCGGAGTGGGTACGCTGCACACATTTATCCGGATCGCGAAGTTTAAAGAGTTCGACACCTCGATGATCTACTTCCGGCTTTGGCGTGACCATCCCGAAATAGTGACAAGCGCCCCGCGGCTGGAATCAGGCGAACTTGCTGCGGTTCCCTTTGGGCCGGACACCGAGATGATCGAGAGCGATTGGGGAATTAGGGAGCCCCCGGGCGAGCCGATAGACCCTGTCGAGATCGATCTGGTCGTGGTTCCGCTACTTTGTTTTGACCGGGCCGGGCATCGGGTAGGTTACGGCAAGGGTTACTACGATCGATTTCTCGCGCGCTGCCGCCCGGATTGCCGCAAGATCGGTGTCAGCCTGTTTCCGCCCGTCGAAAAGATCGAAGGCATTCACGACGGCGATGTCGCCCTGGACGCGGTTGTCATGGCGGATGAGGTGATCAAATTCAGAAATCTGGTAACGACAGATGAACACTGATCAACACAGAACTTAGAACTTCATCTCTGTGTCATTTGTGTTTATCTGAGGTGTCCTGCCGGCTTGCTGCAAGTCAGGATCCAGTCTGCTTCAAACTGCTTTCCCTGCGCGAAGTTCATCCCGAATCTCGGCAAGCAGTTCCACCTCCGGTGAGGGAACGGCTTCGGCCTCCATGCTGCGGAAAAGGTGAATAGCCCAGCGCGCCAGTAAAAACATAACGACGGCGACGATCAGAAAGACGATGATGTCATTGATCAACTGGCCGTACATGATCAGGGGCTGCTTGGCTGCCTGGGCCGCGGCTATCTGTTCCGGCGTCGCAACGGGCATATCACCGAGGTTCCATACCTTCGCGGTGAAGTCGACGCCGCCGGTGAGCAGGCCCACGAACGGCATTATTATTCCGTCGGTAAATGTCTTAATAACCGTGCTAAACGCCGCCCCGATTATGACGGCGATCGCAAGGTCGAGCACATTCCCGCGGGCGATAAACGCCTTGAAGTCATTCAACATAAACTAACCCTCCTGTTTAATCGTGCGAATGCGGTGTAAGTATATACTGCAGAGAGAGTTAGGCAAGGTGGCGCAAAAAAGCGGGCTCATGCGGCCCGCTTTTTGAACGATCCGGTTAAATTAAACGGAGGCAGATTCGGACCGTTCCTCATCGTCATCGTCGTCGTCATCCGCGCTGAGTTCCGCATCATCGTCGTCATCGGTGGATGATGCAGCATAGCTGGACGCGGCGTACTGCGAGGTTGAGCTTGTGCTTCCATACGACGAAGAGCCATAAGAGGAGGTAGACGCCGTGGCCGTCTCTGCAGCTTTTTCCTCATCCTCGCGGGCCTTCAGCATCGAACAGCCGCCCTCGAACATCGCGCCGTCCTCGATCACGAGCTTCGGGGTCATTATATTGCCGACCACCCGGGCGGTGCGGCCAAGATTGATCTTTTCGGTGGCGATCACATCGCCGTTGATCTGTCCGTTGACATTGGCAATGGCTACGGAGACATTGGCGTCGAGTTGGCCGGTGTCGCCGACGATAAGCGTGCCGCCGTCAGATGAGACGGTGCCCGTCAGATGGCCGTCGACACGCAGCATCATCTGAAACGTAGTGTCACCGGTAAGAGAAGTGCCGTGGCCGACAAAGCCGCTGAGCTTGCCGTCCTTGATATCGCGTGCGATGTTTTCGCTGTCCGTTGCGGGTTTTGAAACTGTATTCATATTTTCGTTTCCATATTGGTAAGCGGCAGGTGTTGGAGATGACGGGGAACTCGTCGGGTAGTTTGAGGCATCTGATTCCTCAGTCTTGGAATTTCTTCCCATTCTGATCATAGGTATAACTCCTTATAGGTTGTGAAATGTAAGGCGGCAGTCAATTAGGAGAGGACCAAGGCCCAAAAACTCTAAACCCGGGGGAAGCGAATTAACGCAAGATCGCCTGAAGTTAATAATAGAGCAGTGGGAGGCGATGTGTCCACCCTTTTTATAAAGGTTGTTTAATTCGGCCCGGCGTGTCAAAATCAGAGGTTTCGGTAGGAGACTAGATAATTGTTCGTAGAGACGAAGACAAAAACAAAGCTGCTCAAGAAAATGGGCAAGGCGATCGCGGATTTTGGAATGATCGAAGAGGGCGACCGTGTGATGGTGTGCCTCTCGGGCGGCAAGGACAGTTACACACTGCTTGACCTGCTGCTGGACGTTCAGCGGCGGGCGCCGGTGAATTTTGAGATATTTGCCGTGAATCTGGATCAGAAGCAGCCGGGCTTCCCCGAAGAGGTGCTGCCGAATTATCTGGATGAGATCGGCGTCCCCTACCGCATCGTCGAAGAAGACACCTATTCAATAGTTAAGGAGCACGTGCCGGAGGGCAAGACCTTTTGCTCGCTGTGCTCGCGCCTCCGCCGCGGGATACTTTATACGACCGCCGTCGAAGAGGGCTGCACAAAGATCGCGCTCGGCCACCACGGCGACGACATCATCAACACATTCCTGCTTAATCTGTTCTTCGTCGGACAGCTTAAGGCGATGCCGCCGATCCTCCGCAGCGATGACGGCCGCAATACGATCATCCGGCCGTTGGCATATTGTCAGGAGTCGGACATCGAGGCTTACGCAAAGGAGCGGGAGTTCCCGATAATCCCCTGCAATCTTTGCGGCTCGCAGCCAAACCTGAAACGCGCTCGCGTGAAGGCCTTGGTGACCGAGCTCGCGAAGGAAGTCCCGTCACTTAGAAGTTCGATCCTGACAGCGCTGACCAATGTTACGGGATCGCATCTGCTTGATACAGAGCTTTACGATTTCAAGAATTTTGAGCCGATGGTGAAAACGATCCCCGCCGGGCACGGCAGCGTAGAAAAAGAGCTCGATGCGATCTTTGATCACAGCGAGCCCCAGTTTGTGCCAAACCTGATGGAGGCGGCCGGTGTCGAAACGGAAGCCGTTTCCTAGTCCGGGAACTT
>DATHVL010000171.1:0-3536 GCA_035461325.1 Pyrinomonadaceae bacterium | reverse complement strand
GTAGCGATCGTACGGCTGTTCTTAGCCGGAGAGCGTCATGCGTTTGAATCGGCAGTCGGCCCGAAGATGGCGGTGGCGGCGGAAGCTCTTGATTTCGAAACGGCTGCAGTTTGGCGCGACATTTACAGCGAAGCACAATTTCTGTTCGAGACCGAGAAACGCTATCCGTGGCTGGACCGAACCGTCGATACCTATGATATGCGGCTGCAGGACGGGCTTCTCGACATCTTTCTCGTGAGCCATCGCGGCCGGCGGGCGATCGGGGAGCGGGTTTTTACGTTTGAGGGCGTCACGGAAATTGAAGCGAAGATCGCTCTTGGGGATGTGATCGCGCAGTTTTACAAATTTCATGCGCCGCGCGAGATAAGAGTGCCGGTATTTCCGGACAACACCCCGGAAATCGAGGCCGAACTGGAAAAACGCTATGGACGTAGAGTGCCGATCATGCGGTATACCGCGGGAACGGCGACGATCACGGCCCAACGCGCATTGTGGAGAGCCAGTCGGGACCTCGAGATCGAGAGGCTTGCGGAACCAGTGTCTCCCGACGATGTGGCACGCGAGATCAAACTGTCCTTCGCCCTAAAATTTACGCCGAAACGCATCACCGCGATCGACGCCGCGCACATCTCAGGCACTCTTCAAACGGCAGCAGCGATCGGTTGGCAGAACGGACGTTCCGTACCCGCGGCCGCGGAATATGTCTACTCTGACGGGAATGAGTTTGACGCCGTCAGTGATCTGGTGGGTCGGATCTTCGCCAAAACTGCATCCACCCCGCAGCTCTTACTCGTCGATGGCGGGGCGGGCTACCTCAACGCAGCCATTCGTGCATTGCCCCAGGGAAAAGTGGCGGCGATCGGGGCCGTAAAGCCCCGCGCTCAGCATTCCGAAATATCACACTTTGTTACGCCTGACGGCTCCCGTATTGAGTTCGACATCGCCTCGCCCTCTCACCGACTGCTAAAACGGCTTCGCGACGACGCACACGAATTCGCCAATGCTGTTCACCGCGACACGCGAGATTTTGCCGCGTTCTATCCCGAGGGACGACCGCTGATCGTACCGCTTCGGCTGCAAGACGAGAACGGTGCCGCCGAGGACCTGCATCCCATCGAAGCGCGGGGCAAAAGGCGTTAGACCTTCTCTCGTTCAAGCCCGTCAGCCAAGAGCCGCACGCCAAAAATAAACACGAAGATCACAATTGCAGGTGCGAGCAATAGAAAGGGATGCTGCCTCAGTTGCGTCAGATCTGCGGCGGCCGCAAGCATGTTGCCTAGGCTCGGTACCGGTTCCTGCAAGCCGACTCCGAGGAACGACAGCGCTACCTCCGCCAGCAGAAACGCCGGTAAGATAAGCGTCGCTTGTGTGATCAGCGGCCGCGAAATATTCGGCAAAATGTGGCGGAAAAGTATCCGCCCGCCCGTCAATCCCGACGCCTTTGCCGCAAGCACGAACTCCCGTTCCCGCACCGACCTCACGAGCGAACGCGTCAGCCTTGCCATCTCGGCCCAACCGACCACCGCAAAGATCGTCACTAACAGCAACCCGGCCCGCATCGGCGGGAGCTCAAGCGGGAAAGCCGCACGCGCAGCGAGTATCAACACCAAGGCGGGCAGCGAGAGCATCGCGTCCGCCGCACCCATTAGGAAGGTATCTACGCCCCGCGTCGCATAGCCGCTAATAATGCCCATAAGAATGCCGATCAATGATGCCAGCAGCATCCCAAGCGGCGCCACGATCAGTGAAAACCTCACTGCATGCAGCAGCCGAGATAGCCTGTCACGGCCCAGTGCGTCCGTGCCTAGCAGGTGAATACGGGGGGCATCCGGCCCAGGCTCGGCAACTCCGAAAAGGTGTCGTTCGGCATCGATAATTCCAAGAAACTTATATCGGTCTCCGCGGACAAAGAACCCTAGCGGATATGGCCGCGACCGGTCTTCCTCATACTGAAATCGCAGCGGATCCGCGAGGCTGAGCGGGTAGATCACCGGGCCGTGTCGGGCTGAGAAATGTACCGTCGTCGCAGGTGCCCGAGGCGTATTTCGAGATTGATGGTCGTGACTGTACGGAGCAAGGAAATCGGCAAACACGGCGAGCAAGACAAATAGTCCGGTGATGACGACACCCCCCACGAGGCGCAGATTTCTCCTGCCGCGGCGAGGCGAAAGCTCAGGTATGTCAGATGTTTTCGGCATTCCGCAACCTCTTATCGTTCACCACCTGGAGCATTTCGGCGATCGTGTTTCCCAGCCACACGGCAACCGCGGTGATCAGCACGACGCCCATAACCAACGGCACGTCGCGGTTCTGAACCGCGGTCACGGTCAACGCCCCTATGCCCGGCCAACCGAGGATCGTCTCAACGATCACTGATCCGCCGACGAGTGCACCGATCGAAAGTCCGAAGAGCGTGATCACCGGATTAACCGCCGCTCGCCATGCATGACGCAAAATGATCCGCGTTTCGCTAAGCCCCTTCGCTCGCGCGAGCCTGACGAAATCCTCACCCATCGCCTCGGCAAGCCCGCGCGACATTTGAGCCAGGAACACCGCAACGAGCGGCGATCCCAGAGCAGCGGCGGCTATAAGACTAGTAAGCCACGTACGGCCTTCTGCCGGAGCGGCCGCGATGATCAACAAGCCAACAAGTGCAAGCACGATCCGGGGCACGGAGGCTGTAAAGAGTATCGACCCCTCGATCGCCGCTCCCAGTCCCGGTATCCGGTAGCGAACCGAAAGATAGGAAAGCGAAACGGCGACAACCAATGCCATAGCAAGGGCAAGGGCCGCGAGCATCAATGTGTTCCCAAGTCTCTGAGCAACAAGCCCCGCGACCGGAAGCCTGAAATATAGCGATTCGCCCAGGTCACCCGTGAGCGCCGAGCCGAGCCATCCCGCATATCGCTCGGGCAGCGGGCGGTCGAGGCCATAGACTGCCCTCAAGCGGTCGATTGTCTCCTGCGACACTTGCGGGTTTTCGCGAAGCCGAGAGAAGGCATCGCCGCCCGCCGAGGAAAGCAATGCGAAGGACGCTGCCGAAACGACGGCGATCATCAAAACACCCTGTATCAATTTTCTTGCAAGAAGTTTGAGCACTGTGGACTGAGCCGGAGATAGGGAGTCGCCTCGCAAACTCACGGATATTCTTCAACATCGCCAATTGATTTGCAAAATCAATCGGAATAAACTGCAAGGGCCGGAACGGGTCAAGCTCGCCAACGGCGATGCAGCCGACTTTCACGCATTCCCTACACTCGAGGTCAACTAATGAAAACAGCACCCCCGAAACTTTTTCTGATCTGCACCCTCTTTTTGACAGTGTTTGCCGCGGCATGCGGCCCGGCGGGCGCGCCTCCGGCAAACTCGTCCGCCGTGGCGGACGAGAGCGGCATCGGCAAACGAGGCGGCTCGATAACTTACCGATTTTCCTCTCCGCCGCGAACCTTTAACTATCTGCTTGCGGCTGACGAAGCGTCGATCATATTGACGTTCTTTTTGCTCAATGATCACCTCGTATCATTCGATCCGCTGGT
>DATHVL010000170.1:0-3520 GCA_035461325.1 Pyrinomonadaceae bacterium | reverse complement strand
ATGTTGATCCCTTATCGCTGATCTCTAACACCGATCTGGGTTATATATTTTATTGGAGTGGAGAATATATTAATGCGATTCACCAGTTTGAGCGGACTCTTGAACTTGACCCCTATTTCGCCCACGCCAAGATAGGACTGGGCTATTCGTTTCTGGCGATTGGAGATAATTCTAAGGGGCTTGAATCAATAAGGTCCGGCGTGGAATATTCGGGCACCGCGGCCTCCTACTCACCGGCTCTCGGGTATGCGTACGCAGTGGCGGGGGACCGGGCAAAAGCTGAGGCTATGATCGCGTCGCTCCGGCGGCGATCGGAAAAGGAATACGTCGATCCCATTCAGTCGGCGATCGTCTACGCGGGACTTAACGACCAAAGCCGAACACTCGCTAAGCTCGACGATGCTCTCCGAAATCGCTCCCGAGACATGATCTTGATCGGCTCGGACCCCGTATTTAAGCCCCTGCACGGATCCTGCGAATTTGACCGGATATTGTCCGCGGTCGGAATACGTACCGCACTTTTATAAAAGGGCTTTAGCTCTCCTGACTACATTCTCCACCGTAAACCCATAATCCCTGAAAACATCTTCTGCGGGTGCGGATGCCCCGAATTTGTCGACGGTTAGAGTGTCGCCGCCGTCGCCGACGTATTTGTGCCAGCCTTGGGAAACTCCGGCCTCGATCGCGAGTCGGGCTTTAACGCTTGCGGGGAGAACGCTATCTTTGTATTTCGCCGATTGAGCGTCAAAGAATTCCCAGCACGGCATCGAGACAACACGGGTCGGCGTGCCCGAACTGTTGAGCTTTTCCCGGGCCTCAAGTGCGAGGCCGACCTCTGAACCGGTGGCGATCAGGATCAGCCTGGGTTCTGCTGCCTTCCCGTTCTTATCTTCCGCTTCGCCTAGTACATAAGCGCCTTTATGCAGCCCTTTGGCATCGGCAAACTTCTTGCGGTCGATCAAAACGACCTTTTGGCGGGAGAAAGCGAACGATGTCGGTGCGTTCTTGCGATTTAACGCAGCCCGCCATGCCTCGCGAACTTCGTGAGCGTCTGCCGGGCGAATCACCGCAAGATTCGGGATCGCCCGCAGTGCCGCCAGATGTTCCACCGACTGGTGCGTGGGGCCGTCCTCACCCAGTCCGATCGAATCGTGGGTGAACACGTAGATGACCTGTATCTGCGACAGAGCCGCCAGCCTTATCGCCGGCCGCATATAATCGGAAAATGTCTGGAACGTGCCGCCAAACGGGATCACGCTCCCATACAGCGCCATGCCGTTCATCGTCGAACCCATCGCGTGTTCGCGGACCCCGAAGTGTATGTTGCGGTTTTTATATTGCCCCGCCTGAAAGTCCTCCGAAGATTTGATGACCGTGTTGTTGGACGGCGAAAGGTCTGCCGATCCGCCGATCATCTGGGGTATGGTGCCTGCAATAGCGTTGATCACCTCACCGCTATAGGCGCGCGTCGCCTTTGCCTCGACGCTATCGAACTTAGGCAGCGAGCGTTCCCATCCGTCGGGCAGTCGGCCGGTTCGCGTGTCTGCGAGTTCCTTGGCTAGTTCCGGAAAGGCCTTCTTATATTTCTTGACCGCTGCCTCCCACTCTTTTTCTTGCTTTGCACCGTTCTTTACTGCCGCTCGGAAATGAGTGAGAGCCTCTTTCGGAACATAGAAAGACTTATTCTCGGGCCAGCCAAGGTTGCGCTTTGTCTCTTTGACGGCATCGGTGCCCGGTGCGTCGGAATGCGCCTTAGACGTTCCCTGCTTCGGCATGCCGTAACCGATGATCGTCTTGACGCGGATCAGCTTCGGCTTGTCATTTATCTTATGCGCTGCCCGGATAGCGGCCTCGATCGCTTTGATGTCGTTGCCGTCCTCGACCTCCGAAACCGCCCATCCGCACGACTCAAACCGTTTGGTGACATCCTCCGAAAACGCGAGATCGGTCGGCCCGTCGATGGTAATGCGGTTGTCGTCGTAAAGATAAATGAGATTGGCGAGCTTGAGATGACCGGCCATCGAAGCCGCCTCGTAACTGACACCCTCCATCAGATCGCCGTCCGAAACGATGCCGTAAATAACGTGATCAATGATATTATGGCCTCTTCGGTTGAAGCGTGCTGCTAGATGCTCCTGCGCCATCGCCATCCCGACACCGTTCGCAAAGCCCTGCCCCAGCGGCCCCGTAGTGATCTCGACCCCCGGGGTCATAAAGTTCTCGGGGTGCCCCGGCGTTTTCGAATGAAGCTGACGAAAATTCTTGATCTCGTCCAAGGAGAGGTCATAGCCCGTCAGGTGCAGCAGCGCATAGATCAGCATCGAACCGTGGCCCGCCGACAGCAAAAACCGGTCGCGGTTGAACCACTTCGGGTTTTTCGGATTGTGCCGCATGAACTTGGTCCACAGCACGTATGCCGCCGGCGCCATCCCGAGCGGCAGGCCCGGGTGCCCGGAGTTCGCCTTTTGTACGGCGTCGAGCGAAAGCGTGCGAATTGTGTTTATGCAAAGGGTGTCGAGATCAGTCTTTTTCGTCGGTTTGGTCGCTGTTGTCATGGCTTAGTGTCGATGTTCTGGTAGTGCGCCCGGTGGCGTTCAAATGCAGGCCGATAGGCCGCGTGGGTCCCAGGGTCAAATTTGATCTTGGAAAATCTTGGTGCTGCCGTGTCGGAAAGTTCTATTTTGCCAGTAGTGCGGAGCGCAAGCAAAACCGCACCGCGCATTGACGCCTCGCTTTCGCGAAAAAGCTCGAGATCGCGGCCAAGCACGTCGGCGATGATCTGCGGCCAGACTTTGGACGCGGAAAGCGCACCGCCCGAAGCAATGATCCGCTTAACAGGGGTGACAGATTCGATCTGATCGAGGATCTCCGCAAGGCGGTAGGCAACCGATTCCATCGCCGCCTGCAGGATATCGATGGAATCGTGAGCGATTGTAAGGCCGTGGATCGAGCCCGCGGCAAATTCGTTATACCCGGTACTCCGCTCACCGGCGAAAAACGGCATAAGGACCAGTCCGCGAGCCCCGGGCCCGCGGCTACGAAGTTCTTTTCCGAGAGCAGCGTCGGATGTCCTGATCTCCAGATTTCGCCGCAGCCAGTCATAGAACCCACCGCCATCGGAGAGGGCCCCGCCGAGTACTAAACGGTCCGCGTCGAGACGATAGCAGAAGAGTCCTTTCGGTATCTTGCTCGGCGGCCGGTTCAAAATTACCCGGAGCGCGGCTGACGTTCCGACCATGAGAGCGGCGGTCGAACCATCGACCGCCTCCGAACCTACATTGTTTGCCGCGCCGTCAGCGATCGACGGGTGCCACAGGGCCTCAGCAAGTTGTGGCCAGCGCCGCTGCCATTTTTTGAGGAGCTGCTGTTCGATGCCGATGGTCGATAATGCCGCTGGCCGCAGCTTCAGATATTTGAGCAGCTCCGTGTCCCATTCGAGCTTATGAAGATCATAAAGGCCCGTACCCGACGCCATCGAAAGCGAGGTTTCGGCCTTCCCGCAGAATTTCAGCGACAGTAG
>DATHVL010000169.1:0-3391 GCA_035461325.1 Pyrinomonadaceae bacterium | reverse complement strand
CGTTGACGATATCTTCGGCGGTGCAGCCGCGGGAGAGGTCGTTGCATGGGCGGTCGAGGCCCTGGAGGATGGGGCCGATCGCGGTGGCCCCGGCGAGCCGCTCGGTTAATTTGTAAGCGATATTTCCGGAGTTTAGGTCGGGAAAGATCAGTACGTTGGCCTTGCCGCCTACGGCAGAGCCCGGCGCTTTGCTGTGCGCGACCGCGGGGATGATCGCTGCGTCGGCCTGAAGTTCGCCGTCGACGATAAGATCCGGCATTCGCGCTTTGACGGTCTTGGTCGCCTCGACCACCTTATCGATCGACTTATCTTTCGCACTCCCCTTGGTCGAGAACGACAGCATGGCGACGCGGGGCTCCACTTCGAGCAGCGCCCGGCACGATTCGGCCGACGCAATGGCGATCTCCGCGAGTTCGCTCACATCCGGGTCGATGACGACGCCGCAGTCCGCGTAGATCATCGAGCCCTTTGCCCCAAAGCTCTTATCGGGCACGGTCATCAGAAAGAACGAGGATGTGATGCGGAAACCCTTGCGAACACCGATACAGCGGATCGCAGCCGCGACCGTATGTGCAGTGGTATTCGTGGCCCCGGCGACGGTGCCGTCGGCCTTGCCCGCTCGGACGAGCATATTGCCGAAATAGAGAGGGTCGCGGATCGTCTGTTCAGCCTCTTCGAGTTTTACGCCTTTTGAGCGGCGGAGTTCATGATAGAGTGAGGCGAAGTTGCCGATGTCGGGGGACTTTAGGTGATCGATGATCTCGACGCCGTTTAAATTCACGCCGGCCTCGGCCGATAGGACTCGCAGCCGTTCTTCGTTGCCGAGCAGCGTTATGCGCGCCATGCGGTTTGCGGCGATCATCCCGGCCGCCTGCAGCGTTCTGAGGTCCTCGCCCTCGGGCAAGATGATGTGCTGCGGATCGGCGGCCGCCCTTTGTCGTATTTGTTCCAGGATCATAATTTCGCATCCGCACCACGTGCGGGTAGGCGGCCTTCGAGGCCAATACCGTACGTCTTAGAAGCGAATTTACCATACAACTTTTGGGGGTTAAACTTGCACAAACCATTCGTTGTTTCTAGACTTAGGGAAATATTCCGAGGAGCTTTGTTTTTATGAACAAGACCGAGCCGAAGGCCCGTCGGGTTTCCCGACGCGAGCGGCGGGACGTACGCGGACGAATGAGCAACTTTCTGATGTTCCTGCCGAACATGGTGGGGCTGTTGGGAAGGCTGTTGAAAGACGCCCGGGTGCCAACCGCTGAAAAGGCTCTCTTCCTTGCCGCGATAGTCTATGTTATATCGCCCATCGATCTCATCCCGGACATCTTCCCTTTTATCGGGCAGGTCGATGACCTTTATATGGTCGCGTTGACCCTGCTAAGGCTGGTCAATCGCACCAGCGAGGATGTAGTTCGCGAACATTGGCAGGGCGGCGGTGATATAGTCAGCCTTGCAGACAGCGTCGCGAGCATTGCTCCGATACTGTTGCCGAAGCGGGTCGCGCGCGTGTTGACATCAAAGGTCGAACTCGCGCCGGCCGGCAAAGCACTTGGCTCGATAGGAAAAGACCATCAGCCGCTGGTGATCGAAACGCCGATGCCTGACCCTGTTAAGATCGATTCGAGCTCGAAGATGACAAATTAAACGCACCCGTATGCGAACATTCTGGATTCCGCCTTTGTTTGCAACTATATACAGGTAGCTCGGTTATTTTTGAATCCAAAGTCGATAGTTTGTCAGCATCGATCGCCGCCCCTCACAGGTATCGCAAAGGCGAAGCTTTATTATGTTCGAACGCTACACAGAACGGTCACGACGCGTCATCTTCTTCGCCCGGTACGAAGCTCTCCAATATGGGTCACGCGTTATCTCACCTGAGCATATGCTCCTCGGCCTGATGCGTGAAGATAAAACTCTGGTCTCACGATTTTTCCCGTTTCGAAATTCCATATCGGTTGATGCGGTCCGCAAAGAGATAGAGAACCGCATCGTCGTCCGCGACCGCATTCCGCAATCGGCCGAGCTGCATCTTTCACCCGAAACCAAAAAGATCTTGTTCTGGGCGAGCGAAGAGAGCCGCAGCCTGCAGAACCGCGAAATATTGCCGGAGCACTTGCTTGCCGGAATGCTGCGCGAAGAAAGGACCGTTGCCGCAGAGATACTTTTTCAATACGGGCTGCGGATCCAGGATGTCCGCTCAGAGATCACGCGGCAGACGGGATTGCCGAGATCATTCAGGACCTCTGGGCAAAATTCGAAGACACCTCATTTGGACGAATTCACACGCGACCTGAGTCAGGACGCGGCGGCAGGAAAGCTCGACCCGCTCGTCGGCCGCGAATCCGAGATCGAACGGCTCATAGAAATACTCTGCCGCCGGACGAAGAACAATCCCGTGCTGATCGGTGAAGCCGGCGTCGGTAAGACCGCCATCATCGAAGGGCTCGCGGAACGCATCGCGTCGCGAAACGTCCCGTCATTTTTGGAGAACCGCAGGATACTCTCACTCGACCTATCACTGGTGATCGCCGGAACAAAATATCGGGGTCAGTTTGAAGAGCGTCTGAAAAAGCTGCTCGCCGAGTTGAAGGAAGACGCGTCGGCGATCCTCTTTATCGACGAACTGCACACGCTGGTCGGGGCGGGCTCCGCCGAGGGTACGCTGGACGCGGCAAATATTCTGAAGCCCGCGCTTTCGCGCGGCGAGATACAGTGCATCGGTGCGACGACGCCGGGCGAGTACCGCAAATCGATCGAGAAAGACCGGGCACTGGAGCGACGCTTTCAGGGCATCAAGGTCGAACCGCCGAATGAGGAAGAGGCTCTCGAGATAGTTAAGGGAATCGCCGAACGCTATGAGGCGTTTCATCAGATACGCTACACTGCGGATGCGCTCGAGGCCGCCGTCTATCAGTCGAACCGCTACATCCCGGACCGCTTCCTGCCGGACAAGGCTATCGATGTTCTTGACCAGGCCGGCGCACGGGCGAAGCTACGGTTTCAGCTTGAGAACCCGGCAGAGCCCTCGTGGCGAGAGGCCGTAGACAACTGGAAACGTTCAGCAGCGCGCGAAGATCAACTGCTCTCGTTTGAATTGAGTTCCTTTGAAGATTCATTCCTCGCGGTCGAGGTCACCAAAGACGATGTGGATGAGGTGATCGCCCGCTGGACCGGCGTCCCGGTTTCTTCGGTAAAGCTTGAGGAAGCGGAAAAACTATTAGGTATAGAGGTGGAACTGCACAAGCGGGTTGTTTCACAGCGGCCTGCGATCTCCGCCCTGGCGCGTGCTGTGCGGCGTTCGCGTGCGGGATTAAAGAATCCCAACAAACCGGTCGGCAGTTTTCTATTCCTGGGCCCGACCGGCGTAGGCAAGACCGAGGTCGCGCGCACA
>DATHVL010000168.1:0-1774 GCA_035461325.1 Pyrinomonadaceae bacterium | reverse complement strand
AACGGCCGTTTCACCCGAGTCACCAAGATGAAGTTGCCATCAGGCGAGGGCGAAAATGTGTCATAGATCGCCGGTTCACCGATGGTCGTAACGTTTCCGCTGACGCTGACGAACGCCGGTTGCGACGTAGTGTAATACTCGAAAAGCCTCTCGTCGTTGGGGCTCCTCAGCAGGTCCTGGAAAGTGGCGACGGCGCCGCTTCGGCCCGATGTTTCTTGAATATTCGGCTCCGACGGTGCGATATCGCGGTACTGCGGCGGGGCTCCGCGCCCGGCCGGAACAAGCATAGCCGAAAGCCGGTCACTCCCCTCCCAACTAAAACCGCCGTACGCGGTGTTAACGTATACATCACCGGCACGCGTCGCCTTGCCCGTCGCGGCATCGATGATCCACAGCTCGACTCCCGTATCCGTCAAGCGCCCCGCGGCGAGATGCCGCCCGTCGGGCGACCATTGCGGGCTCACCATTTTGCTGCCGGCCGGAACAGCCGCGGCAACCTGCGCTCCGCCGTCAACCGATTGAAATTTGATACCCGTAAAGTAGAGTTGGCGATGCTGAGAGTTCGTCGCCGGGTTTATCCGCAATCCGCCGAGACGCAGCATCGGCTCCGCAAGTTCTGCGATCGGGGGGTACCGCTCCGGTTCGAGCAAGGCAATGCGGTCACCGGAGGGTGCCACGGTCGTTACCGGGATTACCGGGGCGTTCAGCACGTCCATGATCGGCTTGGGGGGCTTCATATAGCTCCCCTGTCCAAAAGATGCGATCGCCAATGCGAAAATTATAAACAGATACGTCGGGGACTTTTTCATTTTAAGGGTCTCCATTTTGTGTTTAGAGGATCGAGATCAGCCGCTTAACTATCGCAGGGATCAGGTCCTTATCATTCGATTGCCTTGAAGTGTAAACGGCGACCGCAAACTTCTTACCGTCAGGCATCTCGACATACGCCGCATCATGCCTATTCCTGCTGACCCACCCGGCCTTTGACCACAGCTTCGCGTCCTTAAGGCCTAAGTCGATGAGGGCCTTCCCGGCAAAGTCCGTGGCTTGGCTGTTGGCATTCTTTTCATCTGCGAACGGGTCGCGTTCGAGCAGCTTCATCATCAGCGCGGTCCGCTCCGCATTCGCAAGCCTACCCAATGCGATCTCCGCGATAAGCCGTGCCGAGGCATTGGAGGTTATCATGTTGCGATTGTCGCCTTTGTAATTCCGGAACTGCTGCTCGATGCCGTAAGCGTCTTCGCAGTGCGTTTTCTGATTTACGTTGATGTTCGTGTAGCCCATCGACGCGAAGTATCGGTTCATACGGTTTCGACGGTTCGACCAAACGGCGAACATCTTCTCATCCGGAAGTTCCGACCCGCTTGCAGTGTCCGTCAGGACATCGACAATATATTGCGTCGCCTCATTCGAAGATGTAACTATCATATCCTTCAGCCCCCGCTCCAGCTCGGGCGTCAAACGGATCTTGCCGTCCTCAACCTGGTTATGGACTGCTGCCAAATAGAACATCTTCACGACGCTGGCGGGATAGATGGGCACTTCGCCGCGATACTCCGCCCTACGGAAATTCGCGGGATCGGTGAGGTCGATAAGCGTGACCGAGATATCGTCTTCGACAATGCCGCCGCCGCGTGCTTTTATCAGCTCGTTTACCTCGCGTGTAAGTGCGGCCTGCAGCTCCGGCGACGACTTCGCCTCAAGCGGCCGATAATTTTTCGGCTTGACGATCTCTACCTCCGGACGGTCGGCAACCTGGCCGGCCGCGGCCGCC
>DATHVL010000167.1:0-8147 GCA_035461325.1 Pyrinomonadaceae bacterium | reverse complement strand
ATCCTGAACGGGGAATTTGAGCAGGATGTTGAAGCGGTTAACGACAGTATATATACGAACGTCTTTAAGACCCCGGCCGCCGATCAGTGGCTTGGGCTATATTCCTCAGATGTTTACATGGCGCTCGATGGACAGGGTGTTACCCGCTGAGCGGTCAGCGTTAAAATTATTTGTTAGAGTCGTGTAAAAGACATATAATTACGTCCGGTAGATCCAAACAAAATGTTACGGCCCGGACTAATCGTTCTTGTATTCGCGTCCGCGATGTTTGCGGGGGTAATTCCCGCCGATGCGCAGGATTCGCTGCCGGAACTTGTCCGCCGTATTAAACCTTCCGCAGTAGCCATTGAGACCTATGACGCCAGAGGCAACTCCGTGTCACGCGGCAGCGGCTTTTTCATCGGCTTTGACCGAATAATCACAAACCGCCACGTTATCGAGCGATCAAGCCGGGTGGAGGTCCACCTGATGGACGGCAAGAAGTTCGTCGTCCGCGGTGTTCTTGCGGTTGACGGCGAAGGCGATCTGGCGCTGCTGCAGGTCGATATTCCGCGAGCACTTTCGGTGCCGCTCCCGATCGGCAACACCGTCCCGCAGGAAGGGGAATCGATAGTCGTTGTAGGGAATCCGTTCGGGCTGGAGGGGAGCGTCTCCAACGGGATCGTTTCGGCGGTGCGGGATATCCCGGGCTACGGTCGGATCATACAGATCACGGCTCCGATAAGTGCCGGATCCAGCGGTTCACCTGTGGTGAACATGTATGGCCAGGTGATCGGCGTAGCGACGCTGCAGGCCGCCGAGGGCCAGAGCCTCAACTTTGCGGTTCCGGCGGAACGCATTAATAGATTGCGGGTCGGCGATATTCAGACCGTCTCGAGCCACTCGGCAGACACACTGAAGAGCAAGCGGGCAGCCGCGGAAAGATTCTATACGCAGGGCGTGGCTCATCTTTCGCGTGATGACTACGAGCGAGCACTGCCTTTCTTTGAGCGGGCGCTGGAGATGGACCCCGGATATACGGAGGCGTGGTATCAGGCGGGTTTCATTTACGGGGTTCTTGGCAGGCATGCGGACTCACTAAAGGCGTCGTATCAGGCGGCAAAACTGCGTCCTGATTGGGCCGAGACTCATGTGAACATCGGCGCTTCGAATTTTGCGTTAGGCAAATATAAGGAGGCCGTAGCCGCATATCGAGAGGCCATAAGGCTCGATGATGACAACGCCGATACGCAATATGCCCTCGGCTTGAGCCTCGGCAAGCTCGATAATACGGACGAAGAGATGCTCGCCTACCGCAGGGCACTCGCGATCAGGCCTGATCATGCGAACGCACTTGAAAAATTGGCTGATGCTTATGTCAAGAAAAAGCGGTGGGAAGATGCCATCGCGGCCCTTGAGCAGCTGAAGATATATAAGCCTGACGCCCGCACTTATAACGCATTGGGCGAGGCATATCTGGAATCGGACAAACCGGACGACAGCCTTACTGCGTTCAATAACGCGGTAGGCTACGATCCGGAATTCGGCCGTGCCCGCTATAACCTCGGCCGTGCTTACCTTAAGATGGGCAGCCGTGATATGGCTGTTGTTCAGTATGAGATCTTGAAGAGTTCGCGGTCAGATTGGGCGGACCGCCTGTTAGCGCTGCTCGAAAACTGATCCGCGGGCCTAATCCCGTTTGCGATTTATCAGGCTTGCCGAAAATCCCGCTCCAAATCCATTATCTATGTTTACGACCGAGACGTTCGACGCGCACGAGTTGAGCATGCCCAGAAGAGCAGCGATGCCGCCGAACGATGCACCGTAGCCGATGCTTGTAGGAACGGCGATGACGGGAACCGACACCAAACCGCCGACCACTGAAGGCAAAGCACCTTCCATACCCGCACAAACTATCACAACCCTCGAATTTTGCAGCCGTTCCCGTTCGGCCAATATGCGATGAACGCCCGCGACGCCAGCGTCCCAGACGCGTTGGACGCGATTGCCCATAGTCTCTGCTGTAAGAGCGGCCTCTTCGGCAACGGGGATGTCACTGGTGCCGGCGGTGCAAACGGTGATCTCGCCCATGCCAAGATCGCTGCGGTCGCGGAACACACGGATCAAGCTTGCCTCGGAATGCCATTCAGCATCGGTGTGAATATTGCGGATCACGCCGTAAACCTCCGGCGTGGTTCGTGTGATCATAACGTTCGGCGAGCGGGCGAGGATATTCTCAAAAATTCCGGCGATCTGTTCGGCGGACTTGCCCATTCCGAAGATCACCTCCGGAAAGCCTTGACGCGTGGCGCGGCCGTGATCCACTCGGGCATAGCCGATATCCTCGAATGAGAGGTTTTTAATGCGGACCGAAGCCTCACTTTCGGTCAGGTCTCCGGCCGCGTGCAGGCGTAGAACCGCTTCGATCTCTGGGATGTTCATATAGTTCGTTAAGTGTGAATCTACAATATCGCGGGTGCAAAAGAAAAAACGCGGGAAGCCGTTCCCGCGAATAAGAGGAGGATAAGAAGGATCCAAACTTGACCGGATCAATTGTTTGACGGCCCGTTTGGCTCCTTTTTGCACAGAAATGACTCTGCCGCCATTAAACGCGTAAGCGCGAGGTAATTTGTATCAAACGCTCTTTGCCGCAGATCTCCGGCTTTATAAAAGCAGCGGGTCGGGGTAAAATCCGAGTACCCAATTATGGAACTTACAGTCGCGATCACCGGTGCTTCGGGGACGGTTTACGCATACAGAACTTTGCAGCTGCTTGCCCAGAGCGGCGTGGTGGAAACCACTAATCTGATAATGTCCGGGACTGCCTCCATCGTCGCCCAAGTCGAGATGGGCGTTAAACTAAAGGACCCGGCAGTTCACGAGATAAACGATTGGCTGGGTCTTGACCCTGAATCGCGTCTAATACGATATTGGCGGCTCGATAATCTTGCTGCAAAGCCCTCTTCGGGCTCGAATAAGCAGGATGGGATGATAATCGTTCCTTGCTCGATGGGGACGCTCGGGGCGATAGCGAGCGGTGCCGGGACAAATCTGATCCATCGGGCGGCGGATGTTTGCCTGAAAGAGGGAAGGAAGCTGGTGGTGGTACCGCGGGAAGCTCCTTACAACGCGATCCATTTGGAGAATATGCTGCGGCTTTCGCGCGCAGGGGCGACGATAATGCCGGCGAGCCCCGGATTCTATCACCGGCCGCAGTCGATCGGCGAGCTAGTGGACCACCTTTGTTTTCGGATACTGGATCAGTTCGACATTCCTCACTCGAACCGTTCCGAGTGGACAGGAGAGGAGGTTCGTGACGATGAATAAGAACGTGATGAAGGTATTTGCGGCTTTGTGGATATTGGTGCTTGCTCTGGCGGTGGCCGGGCAAGAACGGTTTGTGCGGCCGTTGGATGAGGCGGGTGAAGATAAGAGTTTTCTCGAGTTTCGGAAAAAGCTTATTGACGCCGCTGAGCGAAAGGATGCGGCCTACATCATGGGGATCCTTGATCCGAAAGTCCGGGTGAGCTTCGGCGGAGACGCGGGCATAGAGGACTTCAAGAAATTTTGGGAGCTCTCGACAGGAAACTCGCGCTTCTGGGACGAATTCCTCCCGGTAATTAAGAACGGCGGCAGTTGGTATCGGGAGAACGGCCAAACCATTTTTACGGCGCCATATACTTTCAAAGGCTTTCCGGACGACCTCGATTCTTTTGAGCACCTTGTCGTTTTTGGAAGTAACGTCAACCTGCGTGAGTCCCCTGAGCGGAACGGTAAGGTGCTCGAAAAGCTTTCATACAATGTCGTCAGAGTTGATGATGAAAAATTTGTTGAGGGAAGTGATGAGAAGATCGAATGGTACCTGATCACGACCCTGACCGGTAAAACGGGTTGGGTGAAGGCAGAATACATCCGCAGCCCGATCGATTACCGAGCCGGTTTTGAGAAGAAGAACGGTAAGTGGAAGATGATCTTTTTCGTTGCCGGAGATTAAATGTCGGACAATGTATCGCGATTTTCGGGGCGGGTAGCGAATTACGTTAAGTACAGGCCCGGTTATCCCTCGGAGATGATCGGGTTCTTTCGCGAGAGCCTTGGCCTTACGAATGATTCCGTAGTGGCCGATATCGGATCGGGGACAGGGCTTTCTGCAAAGCCGTTCCTGGAGGCGGGCTGCACCGTCTATGGAGTTGAGCCGAATGCTGCGATGCGTGGTGCCGCGGAAGAGTTCTTAAATGAATTCCCGAATTTCGTCAGCGTGGATGGTACGTCGACGGCGACTACACTGGGGGCAGATTCGGTCGATCACATCGTCGCTGCGCAGGCGTTTCATTGGTTCGAGCCTGATGCGACGGGCAGGGAATTCCGGCGGATTCTACGGCCCGGCGGATATGTAGCGTTGATCTGGAACGAACGACAACTCGATACGACAGAGTTTCTGCGGGATTACGAAAAGCTGCTGCTCAAATACGGGCGGGATTATGACAAGGTGCGTCACGAGAATATTTCCGAAGAAGTGCTTTCGGCGTTTTTCAATGCTGAGTTTGGCCGGGCGACATTCCCGAACGAACAAGTGTTTGACTTTGAGGGATTGAGGGGCAGGCTGCTCTCATCGTCTTATATGCCGGACGAGGCCGACGCGGCATACGACCCGTTGATGAAAGACCTCCGGGCCGTGTTTGATAAACACGCTGAAAGCGATAGAATTAAGGTTTTCTACGACACCAATATCTTTTACAGTCAGCTCTAATATATGACTACATCAGCAGAGCCATCTTCGGGGGTTCGAACAATCTCGGTTGCTCACTCGCCCGACTCGGACGACGCGTTCATGTTTTACGGTTTGGCGACCCACAAGCTTGAAACCGACGGCCTCAAGTTTGAACACGTCCTTAAGGATATTCAAACGCTTAATGAGGACGCCAAGAACGGCGTTTACGACGTGACGGCGATCTCGTTTCACGCTTATGCTTACGTTTCCGATAAGTACGCATTACTGCCGCACGGCGCGAGCATCGGCGACAAGTACGGCCCGATAATCGTGGCCAATGAGCCGCGAAAGCCGGAGGACATCCGCTCGATGAAGATCGCCGTTCCCGGCGAATTGACTAGTGCTTATCTGGCTCTGCGGCTGTATGAGCCGAATTTCGAGCACATAGTCGTGCCATTCGATAAGATCATCGATGCGGTGGTGAAGGGTGATGCCGATGCCGGGCTGCTGATACACGAGGGGCAGCTTTTTTATAAGCAGATGGGCCTCGACAAGGTGCTCGACCTCGGCGAATGGTGGCATGAAAAGACGGGACTGCCGCTGCCCATGGGCGGCAACGCGATACGCCGCGATCTGGGTGAGGACTTGATGAAACAGGTCTCAAAACACCTGCACAGTAGCATCGTCTACTCGATGGAGAACCGTGAGGACGCACTTGCTTACGCAATGCAGTTTGCGCGGGATATGCCGCCCGAACTTGCCGACCGCTTTGTGGCGATGTGGGTCAATGACCTGACGCTCGATTACGGCGAGCGGGGACGGGAGGGGGTACGTCGTTTGCTCGATGAGGGCGTAAAGGCCGGGATCATTCCGCATGAGGTTCAAGTAGATTTTGTCGAATAGAACGAAAAGACGGGCCCGAGCGGCCCGTTCTTATTTTAGGAGGCCATGTTGTCAACTAAATGGCCGCCGCCCGCATCAAAGGCTTTGACCCAACTAGGTAACACTATGAGATCAAGATCGCTGATATTAAGCCTTTTCGTCCTGTTTGCGGGTGCAAATCTCTTTGGACAGTCAACCGGTTCAAGGAACATCGTAAGTAACGATCTAAGCCAGGCAGAGATCGATTCTATAGTCGCGCGATTTACTCGGAACGAGTTGGATTTTCGAGAGGCGCTGACAAACTACGTGTTCAACCGCAGTGCTACGATCCAGACGATAGGGATGGGCGGGCAGATCACGGGCGTTTATCGCCGAGATTCCTTTATGACATTTACCGGCGACGGCCGGCGGTTTGAGCGAATAACATATGCACCGGTCTCGACGCTAACTGAGATTAACGTTACGCCCTCTGACCTGGAGGACCTCGGCGGGGTGAACCCATTCGCTCTCGAGCCGTCGATGATCTCACAGTATAATTTTACTTATCTCGGCAAGGAAAAGATCGACGAGCTGAACCTACATGTTTTTGAAGTGCAGCCTAAGGTCTTGCCCGATCCGAAAAAGAGCAAGCAGCGTGTTTTTAGCGGCCGGGTTTGGGTGGATGACCGCGATCTGATGATCGTGAAGTCAAAAGGCAAGGCGCTTCCCGAAACAAAGAACGACAAATATCCGATAGTCGAAACATGGCGCGAGAACGTGGACGGGAAGTACTGGTTCCCGGCTTTTTCCTCATCCGACGACGAACTTGTCTTTGACAATGGTTTGGCAGTGAAGCTCAGGATGCGGGTAAAATATGAGGACTATAAGCTTGGCCGCACGGATGTAAGGATCGTTGAGGATGAACCTTTCGACGACAACCAACCTCAACCGAGTCCCTCACCGACTCCCGAGAATTAACTTCTGCCGAGTGCGACGGCCATTGCGGCGCGCGTCTCGACGAGGATCTCAGAAAGCTCCCGTCCTTCGGTCTCGACTGGCGGGAGCAGTTCTATCTCGATAGTACCGCTGTATGCGGTGCCCTGACGTTTACCCATCATCATATCTGTGTTTCGGATCGCGACCGGTATTATTCGCTTGCCGGTCTGGATCGCAAGGTGAAACGCCCCCTTCTTGAGCGGCAGGAATTCGCCGGGCATTGCTCGGGTCCCTTCGGCAAATACGCCGAACGAATAGCCTTTGGCCATCACATTGCGGGCCTTTTCCATCGAGCGTCGGGCACGATCCGGGTTTGAGCGGTCGATTGCTATGATATTGACAAAGCCCATTCCCTGGCCCATCACCGGTACTTTTATGAGCTCCTTTTTAGCAACCAGCCCAATGCGTTTACCCGCATAGCGGAAAAGCGCCGCGGTATCCAGATAGGAGCGGTGATTCGAAACGAAGACGTACGATTCGTTCTCCTCAAGGTGTTCTTTCCCGCGCACTCGCACCTTCGCTCCGCAGGCGTCCAGCCAAGTTTCGGCTCCCCACAAGGCGAGAGGATATAGCCAGAGCCGCCTGTTGATAAGGTACAGGAACAGGACGGCGGGAAGGCCGACAAACATCAGGAGCAGGGCAGCCGAGAGCCAGCACCACCAATATCGAATTTTGCCCCCCAAACGGGATTTGGTATTCTCAGGGACAGGAAACACCAAGGTTTTGTTTGACCGGATCTCTCCCGAAATCGGACCTTCCAAATGATCAGACATAAATCATCGAAGCTGCGGCCGATGGGCCCCGCGTGGATTTCGGCCCAGCGTTGGGCCGTACTCTGGGGACTGATTTTACTTCTTTCGACGGCGATTGTCGCACAGGTGCCGGCGCCGAAGGACGTGCTCGGCTTTCATCCGACTGATGACAGAACTATCGCCGACTGGGGCCAGATCACGGATTATTTTGCCAAACTCGATGCCGCAAGCCCAAGGGTCGCTGTCCGCGAGATCGGCAAGACGACGCTAGGCAAGCCCATGATCGCGGCGTTCATTTCGTCCGAGAATAACATCCGCGAGTTGAACGCTGTCCGCGAACGAAACCGTAAACTGGCGGACCCCCGGCTGATCTCGGGCGCTGCTGAAGCCCAACAGCTCATAGCGAACGGCAAGACGATTGTCGCCATTTCCTGTTCGATCCACTCGAATGAGATAGTTGCTTCGCAGATGTCGATGAATCTCGCTCATGAGCTCGCGATAGCCTCTGATCCGGCAACGGTCGAGATATTGGACAACACTGTGCTGATCCTGATCCCGTCGTCAAATCCTGACGGCGTTCAGATGGTCGCCGAATGGTATCGGAAAACGCTGGGCACGAAAAGCGAAGGAACAACGCCGCCGCAGCTCTATCATCACTACGCAGGGCACGACAACAACCGCGACTGGTTCATGCTGAACCTGAAAGAGACACAGGCTATTACCAAGCTTTATTGGCAGGAGTGGTTCCCCCAGATAGTATTTGACGTCCATCAGATGGGCCAGGCGGGACCGAGATTTGTCATACCGCCGTTTTTTGATCCGCCGAATGATCGGATCGCGCCGACGAT
>DATHVL010000166.1:0-4949 GCA_035461325.1 Pyrinomonadaceae bacterium | reverse complement strand
CAAAGATTTCCGATAACGATTCGCAATGAAATTTCTCTCAAGCCAGGTCACGTATTTCTTAAGCCAGGGTGAGAGCCGGCAGAATATTGCCGCGCTGATAAAATACCTAACCTTTCTGCTCGCAGTAATTGCGGCATTTACGATCATCTTTCATCTGCTGATGTATTACGTAGAGGGGCGGTACTACAGCTGGCTCTCGGGGCTTTACTGGACACTTACGGTGATGACCACGCTCGGTTTCGGCGATATCACATTTGAGTCGGATATCGGACGTGTGTTCAGCGTGGTCGTCCTTTTGGCGGGTGTTGTACTGCTCTTGATCATGCTCCCATTCACGTTCATTCGGTTCTTTTATGCTCCGTGGCTGGAGGCACAGATCCACGCACTGGCACCGCGGGAGGTGCCGGAGGGCACGACAGGGCACGTAATAATCTGCGGATGGGACTCGATAGCGGTCAACCTTGTCGACCGTCTGGATCATAATGGCATTCCATACTCTGTGATCGAAAGCGACCCGACGGCAGCCGCGCACCTGCGGCAGGACGGCATTTCGGCCGTGCAGGGCGAGGTCGACGGGCGATTGACCTTTGAGCGGCTTAGGGTAAGAGATGCGAGGCTGGTCTTTGCAAACCTTGAAGACACGACGAATACGAATATCACGCTCACGGTCCGCGAAGCGGCGCCGGACGTGCCGATAGCGGCGATCGTTGCCGATGAGGATTCGGTAGATATTTTGGAGTTAAGCGGTGCGACGCATGTTTTTCCGCTCAAACAGAGGCTGGGTGAATCGCTGGCAAACCGGATCAGCGTTGGCGAGACGAGGGCGAACGTGATCGGCAGCTTTGACGATTGGGACGTGGTCGAGTTCACGGTCCAACACACTGCGCTCGAGGGTAAGAAGATCCGCGAGACCAAGATCCGGGAAGAGACCGGCGTCAATATCATCGGCGTGTGGGAACGCGGGAGGCTTTTGACAGCGGATCCGGACCACCTGCTGGAGGAATTCAGCGTTCCGCTTGGTGTAGGTACAAAAGAGCAGATCGAGAGCCTCGAGAAACGATTGGTCACGGTCGAACCCGCGTCGCGGTCGGTAATAATTCTCGGGGGCGGAAAAGTGGGAAGGGCCGCGGCTCTCGCGCTAAAAGGTAAAGGCCTCACGGTTTTCATGGTCGAGAAAGAGCACGGCCGATGTGATCCCATCGCAGGCTGTCTCGATCGGCTGACCGTAGGTGACGCCGCAGACCGCGACGCACTGATCGCCGGCGGGTTGATGGAATCGTCGCTGGTGATACTTTCCACGAACGACGACGCCGTTAATATCTATCTTTCGATATATTGCCGCAAGCTGAACCCCGACGTGCGCATCATCAGCCGTGTGACGCATGAGCGGAATATTGAGGCGATGCACAGGGCCGGTGCGGACTTCGTGCTCAGCTATGCCCAATTGGGCGTGGAATCGGTGATGTCGGTGATACAGTCACGAACGCCCATCATCATGGGCGAGGGAGTCGAATTTCGGCTGCTTGACCTGCCAAAGGGATTGGAAGGGAAGACGCTGCAGCAAAGCGAGATCGGGAAGAGGACGGGCTTGATCGTATTGGCGATCCGCCGCGACGGTGAACTGATCGCCAGCCCGCCGCCGGACACGCGTCTGCGGCGTGGCACCAAGCTGAACGTGCTTGGGACCGTCCAGCAGATCAAAGATTTTAAGCGGGTATTTCCAAAATCCTAGATCGCAATGCCGGCCGCGAAACCCGACGACCAGGCCCACTGAAAGTTATACCCGCCGAGCCAGCCGGTGACGTCGACGACCTCGCCGATGAAGTAGAGGCCGGGACCCCGGCGCGACTCCATTGTTTTCGACGACAGCTCATCGGTGGAGACCCCGCCGAGCGTCACCTCTGCCTTGTGCCAGCCCTCGGTCTCGCGGAATTCAACGCGGAGACGGTCGATCATCTCGCCGGCCATTTCCAATTCACGGGTGCTCATTTGGTCGAGCGGCTTGTCGGCGAAATGTTTTTCGACAAACGCTGAGGCGAAGCGGGCGGGCAGGTGGGCAGAGAGAAAGTTCGAGAGCTTCTTTCGGCTTGACCGCTGGGCAAGAAGAAGCGACGCGGCGTCCAGATCGGGGAGCAGATCGATCTCGACCGGATCGTTCGCGTCCCAGTAGTTCGATGCCTGAAGGATCGCAGGGCCGGAGAGGCCGCGGTGGGTGAAGAGGATATTCTCGCGAAAGGTGTGGCCGCCGGCCGACACGGATGCGTCCAGCGAAACGCCGGCGAGATTGGAATTGGCGACAGATTCGGTGAGTACCAGCGGCACGAGCGAGGGGCGGGTCGGCTTGATCTTTAGGCCGTATTGGCGGGCTATGCGATAACCGATGTCTGTGGCGCCGATCTTTGGGAATGAGAGCCCGCCGGCGGCTATGACTAATGCCCCGGCCGTGTATTTCCCTTTGGAAGTCTCGATCTCGAACGGACCGCTGCCGGAAACGCCGGTGACGGTGCAGGAGGTCTCGATCCGCACGCGTGCGGCCCTGCACTCGGCGAGGAGCATATCGACGATGCGGCGTGAAGTATCGCGGCAAAAAAGCTGGCCGAGTTTCTTTTCGTAATAAGGAATGTGGTGGCGGCGGACGAGCTCGACGAAATCGTCCGGAGTGTAACGAGCGAGAGCGGACCGGGCGAAGTGGGGATTTGCGGAGACGAAATTCTCGGGGCGTGTGTGGATGTTGGTGAAATTGCAGCGCCCTCCGCCCGAGATGATGATCTTGCGGCCGACCTCGGCGTTGTGCTCGATGACGAGCGTTCGGCGGCCGCGCTTGCCGGCATTGATGGCGCAGAAAAGCCCCGCAGCTCCGCCGCCGATGACGACAACTTCAACCTGCATCGGCGAGATAGCGTTCGCGGATGATATTCATATGGTGGCGGACGTGGCCGGCCATGATGTAAAGGAGTGCTCGGACGGTGACGTCAGCCCCGCTGGCAGTACCGGTGAGATCGAGATCGGCGTCGCGGAGGGTTTTCGCGAGCTCCATATTGGCGAGACGCAGGAAGGAGAATTCGAGTATCAGGCTCTCGAGGGTGCGTTCGTTGGAGCGGCCGTTGCGGACGTAAATATCCTGGTCAAAACTTGAAAGTGCGGTCGTGTCGCCGTGCGAAAAACGATGAGCTCGGTAGGCGAAGACGCGTTCGGCATCGATGATGTGGCCGAGCAGCTCTTTTATCGTCCACTTGCCGGGTGCGTAGGCGAAGGATCCGCGGTGTTCGGGCATGCCGGCGAAGAGAGCGGTCAACTCTTTGGGTTGTTCGCGGAGCACCGATAAGACGTCGGGTTCGGGGATCGATGAAACGTAACCCTCATAGTACGGGGCATATTCATTATTTTCAGGTCGCCGCATAATGGGTTATAGTAACAAAAACAGTTACACTTTCAGACGCGAGAGGAGGGGTTTCAGAATGAAGCGAACAATTTTTGTATTTGCATTGGCCGTGATGGCAGTATTTGGCTTGGCAGAGAGCCGCACGGAGGCGGTGGATCGTGCGTTTAGCGAGCGATTTATCCAAGGCGGCGTGGTCGACGCCAAGGGTGAGACGGGCGGCTATAATTTTGACAAGGCACACAGCTTTATCAGTTTCCGGATCAAGCATATGGGCCTGATCGAGGTGCCGGGATTTTTCCGGGATTTTACGGGCAAGGTCAATTACAACGCGGACGACGTGACGAAATCGTCGGTGGAATTTACCGCAAAGATGACGAGTGTGGATACGGGCGTGACGCCGCGGGACAACCACCTGAGGACAGCGGATTTCTTTGAGGTGGAGAAGTATCCGGAGATGACCTTTAAGAGCACTAAGGTCGAGAAGGCGGGCGACGGATGGAAGGTGACGGGGGATCTGACGATAAAGGACGTCACGAAGTCGGTGGAGATCCCGTTCAATATCACCGGATTCATCCCCGGCGGCGAAAAGGCGGGGCCGCGTATGGGCATCGCGGGTGAGACGACGATCAACCGGCGCGAGTTTAACGTGAATTACGGCGGGAATGTTCCGGGTACGGATATTCCGTCGCTGGCGGATGACGTGCGTGTCGTATTGCAGATCGAGGCGATAAAGCCGAAGGAAGAGCCGAAACCGGCAGCGGAATAGTAGTAGGTTATTATTTAAGGCGTCCGGCTCAGTTTGAGTCGGGCGTTTTTATTTTGGAGCAGCGAGTCCCGCCGCCTCTTCGAACGAGAGGTCGGCGATGGGGTAGCTCTCCCAGTCGATGTGGTCGAAGTGCCACCACTCGCGGGGATTGACGGTGAAGCCGGCGGCCTCCATTCGAGAGCGGAGGAGGTCGCGGTTTCGGCGCTCGTCGTCGGTTCCGCCGGGGTAATCGGGCGAGGCTCGTTCGGTGAATTCGTCGTAGCCGGAGGGCATCGGGAGGAAGTCGCCGGTCGTACGATCGAACAGGCTCAGGTCGACAGCGCAGCCGCGGTTGTGTTTCGAGCCGCGTTCGGGGTCGGCGACAAATTGACGGTGCTCGGGCAGCACGACCTCCCAGAAGAGTTTTGTGATCGACCAGGGGCGGTAGCCGTCAAATATGACGAGGCCGAGGCCGTTTTCGGCCAGATCACGATGGACGTTTGCAACTGCATTGGCGGCGACGGGCTGAAGGAAGACCCGGGCGGAGGGATAGACCGGGCGGCCGATGAAGTTGTCATCGCGGGCGTAACGGACGTCGAGCATGATCGAGCTGTCGAGAGTAATGAGTTCTATCATCTAAGAGTTCCGGATCAGAGTTGAAAACGGGACCGGCTGCGGCTATTCTGAGAATAAGAGAATGACCTCACAAGCTCAAGACAGCCCGAAGCGAAAAAGCTGGATCAAGCGACTCGGCGTTTGGGGATTTATGTTCTTTTTTGTGAAGGGGATGCTGTGGCTGATAGTCCCCGCACTAGTTGCCTA
>DATHVL010000165.1:0-8560 GCA_035461325.1 Pyrinomonadaceae bacterium | reverse complement strand
AAATTTTTGCGATGCTTAGCGCTCGCTGATATTTGAACGCCCGCAACGGCTCCGGCTTGCAGGGCCATGCGAAATAACTATCAATTGTTGTTAGATTTAGACGGTAAACGTCGTCCGAATCGGAAAGCTTAACGGCCGCTCGGCTCCATCACGGCGAGTGCTGCCTCGCCTCCGCCTGCCGCAACGTTAACGAGCGATTGCGGCGACAGCCGGACAAGGCCTCCCTCACCCCGGCCGCGGAATAGGAACGGGTCAAAGTCGATCAGCAGCTCTTGCATCTCCGCCCGTTCGCCGTTGTACATTGGAAATTCCACCTTTTCCACATCGGCTCGTTCCTGCACGACGAAGGGTTCGCCGAGGGCATGCCCGATCGCCGCATCCCATTCGGATTCAGTGCTTTCCCATCCGACTATGATGCCGCTTCCGCCGTAATCGTCATTGGGCTTGAGAAGAAATTTTTCCCGGGAGCGGCGCAGAAGTTCGATCAGATCTGCCGAGTTGCCGTTAAAAGCCGTCATCCCCTCGCGCACTCTCCGGGTCCACGGCAAATGACGGCGGATCATCTCGTGCTCTTCGGAGGTAAAAAGCCCGGCCCAACGCTCATCCTGAAGTACCGCAAAGCTCGCTTTCTTGTGGGGGATCTTGGCCCGGAACGAGTTAGCCATGCAAATGTTGCCGTCCCTGTATGCCTTGAAGAAAGGATCGTCGTCGGTACATCTGTCCAGGAATTCGTGGATGACAACGCGTTTGTAGAAGATGTCGATCTCGATACCACCTGCGGTAAGCTTGTCGCCGTCGTATTCGAACTTATCAGGTTCGGTGATCAAGGTTTTATGCCCTTCGAGTTCGAAATACTCCTTGAGCACGTCAAATTCCGCGGACGTCGAAACGCCTTTCCAGTCGACGATGGCGATGGTGGGCTTTTCCTTTTGCCCCCCGAAATCGCGGTAAGCCCCGATAAGCGCCTCAAGAAGTCGGCGGTGGGGCCGTGCAAGCCACACCGGATGTTCTCTTAGAAAAGCTTGGACCGCAGGTATCTTCGAAAGGACCTTTTCGATCTGGATCTGGTCGGTGATCCCGGCAGGGGTCTCGCCGTTATATTCGAGGAACTTGAACTCATCGCCGTTGAGAAATGCATCGAGCCTGCTGGTGTTGCAGACCTCCGGATAGCCGGGATCGATCCTCGCATAACGCTCTTCGCGTTCGGTGAGGGCGAGTTCGGCCATTATGGCGGGCTCAGTCAGTGCAGCGCGAGCCATTTTTTCAAACGCCCCGAATAGAATTTCGGCCGCCCGGACGATCCGGTCATACCGCTCCCGGGACATCAACTGCGGCCGCAGGAACGGGGAGATCGGCCTCGAGCCTGATGTGACCCCCAACTCGATCTGTGCACGGTCGAGCTTGGCAAAAAGCTCACGGTCGGTGCCGTGACGCTCGAGCAATCGGCGGTCAAGTTCGCGGGCGGCGGCGGATATTTGGTCTTCCATAGTGGGCATAGGGATCGGCGTGTCGCTAATAATGTAAACCAATTTCGCGATACGCCCAATTCACGGCTTGCGCGCCCGGGGATTCTCGGTATTCATTTGATATGCTTTGGTATATACTTTGTTCGTAAAATGCAACTTCTCTATATATGGTATCGTAGAGAATCGGTAGAGAAGTAGAGGTATATAAACTTTTAGGAGCTATTTATAAAACATGGGATTGTGGCAGAGATTAACTAGAATTTTCCGCGCCGGCACCGGTGCCGCTCTCGACAAGATCGAGAATCCGGAGCTAGTTTTGCAGCAGACCATCCGCGACATGCGCGACCGCGTGCCCGAGTTGAATAACTCGGTCGCGCAGGTGATGGCAACAGAGCGGCTGCTTCTGAAGAACCACGAAAATCTCGAGAAACAGGTAGTTGACCTCGACTCGAAGATCAAGGCGTCCGTGAAAATGGGCCGCGATGACATCGCCACTGCCTATATCGGACAGCTCCAACAGGCCCAGCTTGACCGCGAACGTACCTCGGCACAGCTTGAGCATGCCTCGCTTGCCTCACAGCAGGCACTAAAGGCCCGGGACAATTACGTCCTTAACATGAAAAAGCGCAGCGCCGAGGCGATGCAGCTTATTTCGGCCGCCAAGCAAGCTAAGCTCCAGGAACAGCTCGCCCAGACGATGGAGACCTTCAATATCGGCGATGACGCATCGACCTTTAACGAGATGCGTGAAAAGATCGACCGCCGTGTTGCCGCCGCCGAGGCAAAACTCCAGCTCGGGTCGAGCACCGTCGATGCGCAGATGGCCGATATCGAACGCGAAGCGATGGACATTCAGCTCCAAGACAAGCTGCTCGAATACAAACAGCAGATGGGCCTTCTCGGGGCAGGCTCGGGCAATGCGTCGGGCAAACAGATCACGGCCGGCGAAGAAGCCCACTCCGACTCAGCTGCCGAAGGCGACGTTATCGATGCCGAATCCACCGAAGCGAGCACTCACAGCTAGAATCGCTTCGAACGCGTTCCGCTTTTGCGGCATCTAGATTTATATGGCAGACCTGGCGAAATACCAGCAGAATTTAGAGCGTTTCAACTCCAGCTACCTGAAAGAGGCCGTAAAAGAACCGGTAAACTTTTGGGGACTGGCCGGTTTTGCTGTGGCCGCGGCCTATACGGGAAGCGTTATTCCGCTCTTGATCGCCCTGATCGCAGAGATGGCGTACATCCTGATCGTGCCTAATCTGCCCTTCTATCGCCAGATGGTTCAAAAGCGCGAAAAGGAGCGTTTGTTTCAGCTAAGCCGCGCGGCACGGGAAAAGCTGATCAAGTCGTTCACTCCGCGTGAACGCGAAGCCGTGGAGTATCTCCGCTGGCTTAAGGAAAAGATCCAGGACAATTATAAGAAGTTTACGGGGGCCGGTTCCCTGCCTGCCAATCTCCTCACGCTGGACCAGCGTTGGGAAGATTTTGTTGATCTCCTCGACGTCTATCGCCGGCGGAAACAGCACTTAAAATCGATCAATCGCCAGGCGGTCCACAATCAACTATCACAGGCATATCGTGCAGCCGAAAGCTCCACCGATGACAAGACTCGTGCGGTCCAGCAGACCAACGTTGAGATATTGAAGCGCCGCATCGCCTCGTTCGACGAGATCGAGCGCAGCGTGAAGCTTGTCGAGGGCCAGCTTCAGTCGATCGAAAATTTCTTCAGCTATCTCAACGACGAGATTGTGACGATGTCGACGCCCGAGAAATTCTCGCTGCTCGATTTCGAACAGCTTTCGGATTCCATCGCAATGACCAAGCAAATGCTCGATGCCACGGCCGATTCCGTCGGCCAGCTCGACGCATACAATCGTGAGATGGGCAATTACGAACTGTTGCCAAGCTCGAAATAATTACCGTTCAAAACCTTCGATCTCCGGAACATCCGGACGGGCCGCCTGCGTAGGCGGCTCTTGCATTTGCGGCTCGGGATCGCCGGCCGCTCTCGGCTGGTCAAGGTCGCTGATCGACAGTTGCAGATTGTTTGCGTTCGATGAGTAGGCGAGTCCGGTATCTTTGGTGATCGTCCCTGCGCGGATCATCTTCTCAAGCACCGCGTCAAAGGTCTGCATCCCATCGATCGCACCGTCGTTCATTGCGTCGGTAATTGAGCGGCCCTCTTTTTCGCCCTTTTCGATGTATTCTCGCGTACGTGAATTGGAAACCAAGATCTCGATCGCCGCGACCCGCCCGCCGCCGACCTTCGGCATAAGCCGCTGCGAGATAATGCGGCGGAATGACTGCGAAAGCCTAGTACGGATCGCAGCTTCCTCGATCTTCGGAAAAACGCCGATGATGCGGTCGATCGTCTTTGCGGCGTCGATGGTGTGAAGCGTAGAGAGCACAAGGTGGCCCGTTTCGGCGGCTTCCATCGCAACCTCGATCGTCTCACGGTCACGCATCTCGCCAACCAGGATGACCTTGGGTGCCTGCCGCAGTGCGGCTCTCAATGCAAGGGCGAAATCGGGCGTATCCGAGTGCAGCTCCCGCTGATGGATCGTGCTGAGCTTGTGCTCGTGAATAAACTCGATCGGGTCCTCGATGGTAACGACGTGATATTTTTTCGTCGAGTTTATAAGATCTATGACCGCCGCCAGGGTGGTAGATTTTCCAGAACCCGTCGGGCCGGTAACCAGCACCAGTCCGTTCTTAAGTTCGGAGACGTTAGTAACTGCTTGCGGCAGCTCCAGGTCGGACCAATTCGGGGGTTGGGTCGGGATGACCCGCATGACAATGGCGTGCGAGCCGCGTTGCTTGAAAATATTCACACGGAAACGGCATGTGCCAGGTACGCTGTAAGAGATGTCGGCAGAGCCCTTCTTTTCCAGCGATTCGAGGCCCGTGTCGTTGCCAAGAAGCATCAGATCGGACATCGCCCGGATCTGCGGAGCCGTAAGCTTTTCGAGGCCAGGGATCTGAACGCCTTGAAGGTCGCCTGACAGTTCTATCTGCGGCGGGCGGCCGGGCGAAAAGATCAGGTCGCTGACGCGGCTGTCTACGGCCAGCATTCGTTTGAGAACATTGTGAAACGCCTCGGCGTTTCCCTTGGGCTGTGCAGGCGGCGCGGTATTATCGTGGGTCGGAGCAGTATCCATAAGATGAGTTTGTTCGGAATAGGCGGGCTCGAGTGCCCGTCGAAGAGTGCGGAATTTATTATTGTTGAAGCCGCCGCCATATGAACGGGAAATGGCGACAAAGATAGAATACTATGTTAAAGGATGTTTACGCAATAGCCTTGTTCTCTTGCCCGCGGCGGGCGATTCCTCTAAAATTGGAAGTTTTGAAAGGGCAGTAATCTGGTCGCATATCAATAACGCATTATATACGAGTACTAATTATATGAAACGAATAGGAATTTTAGCGGGGCGTGAAATGACGTTCCCGGAATCGCTTATAAAAAGCATCAATGAAAAGGGCGGCGGCAAGGTGACGGCCGAGATGATCACGGTCGGCGGCATTCGCCTGGAGGAACCGAAAAAGTACGATGTCATCATCGACCGCATCTCACACGAGGTTCCCTATTACCGGGCAATGCTGAAACGGATGGCTCTTGAGGGAACCTACATAATCAACGATCCGTTTTGGTGGTCGGCTGACGACAAATTCTTCAACTTTAGCCTCGGTGCGAAGCTGGGGGTTGCGATCCCGAAGACGGTTCTTCTTCCGCAACACGCATACATTAAAGACATCGTGAGCGATAGCCTGCGAAACCTCGAGTTCCCTATCGACTGGGAAGGCATTGTTGACTACGTCGGCTTTCCCGCTTTTCTAAAACCGCATGACGGCGGCGGCTGGAAGAACGTGTCAAAGGTCAATTCCCTCGAAGAGCTTTGGGCGGAGTATAACCGATCCGGCACGCTCTGCATGACGCTGCAAGAGGGCATCGAGTATGACCATTTCGTCCGCTGCTACTGCGTCGGGCGCGAAAAGGTGCTCATCATGCCCTATGACCCGTCCAAGCCCTATATGTCAGGGATGCAGTACGTGAATGTTGAAAATTATTTGACACCCGAGGTGCACGCCCGTGTTGAACGGGACGTCATCACTCTCTGCAAGGCTCTGGGCTACGACCTGAACACGGTCGAGTTTGCGATAAAGGACGGCATTCCGTATGCGATCGATTTTATGAACCCGGCACCGGATGCTGAACTCGCATCGGTCGGCGAATATAACCACAACTGGATCGTGAACGAGATGACCGATTTCATCTTTAAGAAGCTGGAAACCGGTTTCGATGTTCCCGAATACACCTGGAGCAAGCAACTGGCCCCGGCACGAACGCCGAAAAAACGGGCCGCGGCAAAGGCAGACTCGCCCTCGGCAAAAAAAGCAGCCCCAAAACTAAAAGCCCCTGCAAAGGGACGCAAAGCAAAAGCCGCAAAGGCTGACAAATAAGTGCTGTTGAGATCAGGATCGGCCGCTCTGCATAGGGCGGCCTTTTTTAGCGCTCGCGGTCGAGCATCTCGAAAGGGATGCGGGCCTCTAGTATTTTCCGGCCGATAAGAAGGGCGATCCAAGATCCGGCACCGGCCCAAGCAACGCCCCATCCGATGTTGGCTATGAGGGAGTCGTCGAACAGGACACCCAAAATTATTACCGGCAACGCCAGGAGCGTGATCCGCATGGACGTCCGCCGGCCGCGTACGAGCTTTTCCAGGAGGTTAACCCGGCTGACCTCGAGATCCATATACTCCTCATCCTCGTTGAGCCGCGAGAAATAGTCCATCTCACGCTGCGTCCATCGGCGAAGGGCGGCAGTATCCGCGAGCCGGTTCGCGGCGGCGAAATTGTGAATGACGTGAGCGATCTTGCCTTCGCGAAGGGCGATCTCGGCAAGCCCGCGGAGCGATCTGAAGCTTTCGCCGACTCGCTCCGATGCATACTTAAAAACCGCGGCAGCCCGATTCCAGTCGCCGACTTGAAAATAACTTTCACCGATGCGGTTGAGAAGTTCGGGGTCGTCACCGGCACGCTTTTCCGCAAGCCGCATCATCGCTCTCGCACGACGCTCAAGCGGCTCGTCCCGCTCGGCTGCAGAATAAGAGATGAGGCAGCGCGAGAATTCATACAGCAACCAGGCATCTCGCGGGGCCAGCATCACGGCACGGCGGAACACTTCTATCGCCCGCAGAAGAGAGCCCGACAGCCGCAGCTCGTTGGCCAATTTGCGAAGCGTGGCAGGGTCACCGTCGATCCGCTCCGGCGAAGGGGCATCGGGGGACGCTGAGCGCCGCTTGGCACTTTTCTTGAGCGATGTTTCAAGGACGTCCGCCGACGGAATTCGACTCTCGTTCGCCTTTAGCCTCACCTCTCCGGGGTCCGTGAGGTAATCGCGAAGTTCCACCGATCTTGCATCGAGGAGGTTCGGCGAAAGCTGCGGCAGCACGGCACGGATCATCTCACGGAAAGCTGCACCGCCGGACACGATCGTCAGTTCCTTTTCCTTTCCGTGAAACGTGGTTCGGTAACGATAGATCACACGCCCGCCCCGGCGAAAGGCCCGAAGCGCCTGCGTATCGACCTGTTCTATATCGCGCAGTTTTAGGGTTTGACGAATCCCGAGAAATCGGCTGCTCGCCCAAGCGATCGGCCCCGTCCGTCGAAGACGGCGCCCGTCGAAATGTATCCGATCAAAAAATGCCGCCGTTGGCACCAGCGCCCACATCAGAAAAACGCCGACCACAGCCCGGGGATCGATCTCGAGATAAACCAGAAACGCTGAAAGGAACGTGAGGAAAAATGCGGCGGCGATGTAGGGACTCGGCGAAACGCGGACGGACACTCTAGTGCTCGGCTGCCCGGGCGCCGGGGTTTTAGAAAGGTTGATCTGTTCCGAGCTATTCACGTTTTGCTCGTATCGAGCCGGTGATTGCGAGTTCGGCGATCAGAAACCAAGAGAAAAGTCGCCGGCGGCCGGGGCGGTCTCCGGCAGTTCCTTGGCTTTTTCCGGATCAAGCGATTCCAGCTTGTCTTTGGCCTCGCGCGCCGTTGTATTCAGCGGTATCGGGTTCCCTTCCTGGTCCTTGGCCTCGCTTGCGGCCTTCACGATGTCAAAAAGCACCGTGGCCGCTTCGGCATTCTTGCCCTGCTTTTCATAAATGCCGGCTAGGGCGGTCCCGACGGTTTCCTTTGCGACGATCGGGTCAGAGGCCGACATCAGTTCCTGATAAAGCGCGGCCGCCTCGTCAAGCTTACCATCACCGGTGAGCGCCTGCGCAAGCGCAAATTTTGAGAGGCTGCCAACCTCACCGCCGTTGTCCTTGAGTGCTTGAAGCTCTTGAATCCCCGCACCCCGGTCCAATACCAGCCGATTGACCGCGATAAAGTATTTGGCCTTTTCCGCCACGTCGCCGCCGAACTTATCGGCAACCGCCTGAAACTCCGTGATCGATGCCTGTGCACGCTCGGCTTGAGTCTTAAATGTTTTCGCGGTCGAACCCGCGGGCGGCGGAGTTTGAGATATTGTGGCCTGTGAAGTCTCTATCGCCTTGCCAAGCGCGGTCTGTGCTTCAGCACTGGACTTGCCCATCCACGCATAGATGATCCAGACGATGATCCCTAGCACGACAAGGGCCCCTAAACCATATAAGATGTTACGCCCGTGTCCCTCCAGCTTGCGGCCGGCATTCTCTATGCGCTGGCCGACCGTCTGCTGAAACGCGTCTTGATACCGCGGCTTTTCTTCAGTGTCAGCTTGCGGTGCGGGCGCCGGGGCCTGGTCAAATCGTCTTTTCTTTCTAGCCATTATTGAAAAATTGCAAGATTTGCTTGCTCGTTCGTTATATAATCGGATGATCGCGAAGTGCTCAAAAGTGTTAATTTAGCTTAATTCGGGCCTTTGAGCAACCAATCGCCGACAAAATCGGCGGAAGCGGCCGCTCAAAAATTATTTGACTTCGCAGGAACAAATTACGCCAAGTCGGTGTCTAAGTAACAAACCGGGCTTTGGCTCGGCAGATAAATTCAGATCTTTCCAATGGGAAATGACAGGATCCGGAAAATGTTCTTCTCTAAATCGATATCGATCGACA
>DATHVL010000164.1:0-4056 GCA_035461325.1 Pyrinomonadaceae bacterium | reverse complement strand
TCGCAGCCCATCTCCTCGACGTCAACCTTGATCTTGCCCGCAGCCTGCACCGCGTCCGTATGTAAATAGATCTTCTTCCCTCCGGTGCGGGCCTCGCGAACAAATCGTCCTACCTCCGCCACAGGCTGTAGTGTCCCGATCTCGTTATTCGCGGCCATTACCGAGATCAGCACGGTATTCTCACGCGTCGCGCCGATAACCGCGTCAGCCTCCACCACCCCGCTTTCCGGAACCGGAACGTATGTGACCTCGAAATTGAGCTTCTCGAGGTCCTGGCAGACGTTCTTTACCGCGGGATGTTCGATTACCGTGGTGACGATATGTGGCCTTCCCGGGCCTTCCCGAGCGGCCGCCCGAGCCTCTACCAACCCGCGTATCGCCAGATTATTCGATTCGGTGCCGCCCGATGTGAATACGATCTCGTTAGGCCGCGCATTGATGAGAGCAGCCGTCTGGTGCCGGGCGCGGTCCACAGCCGCCCGTGCCTCCTGCCCTAACTGGTGAATGCTGGAGGCCTTGCCTAAGGTCTCTGATAGAAAGGGCAGCATGGCCTCGACCACGCGGGGGTCCACAGGCGTTGTGGCTGAGTGGTCGAGATAGATCCGGCGGAGCATACGCCAATTGTAAACCGCTCCACGTCAAAAGTGGAACGGCTTAATAGCTCTCACTAAGATATAGTTCAAAGGTTCGGTTCTATCTCACCGATCAGGATCACGTTCGGGATGTCCTCATTGATATCGATGAACTGGGTCGGTGAGGCAAACAGGTATCGGTTGTGGAATACCATTAAGATGTAAGTATGTCCGGGTACGATATTGGTGATCTGATAGTACCCCATGCTGCCCGACACTACGCCCTGAGTCGAACCCGTGCCCGCATCCATCAAGATAACTGCCGCATTCCTGATGAATTTTCCACCCGGGGTCACCACGCGTCCGGATAATGTGACAAGCCCGTTTTGGCCCTGAGGAACGATCGTGCGCACCATCCGCCGTGGTTCAGGCTTCTTTTTGTCAGGATCTTCAGCGGCGATTGCGGCCGGTGGCATCGCAAATGATAAAAGCGCCGCAAGGGCGATAAACGCTGATGTTAGAAAGGGGGAACTACGCATTTTAGGGCCTCAAATATTTCTCGGGGACAAAATTTTCTGCATCGTCAAAATGCCGACGCTTCGAGATTAAAATACCAATAACCCGATAATTCTTAAGGAATTATCGTCAGTCATAAACTAAATTGCCGAAATCTTACCATACTTCCACCTATCTGCAACATTTTTTTACCGTTTGCGGGTTTGTGACCGGTTTCCATAAGTTTCCAATATTTGGCGATTTAAGATAAATTAAAACCTGTATAAGTGTGTCTGCATCAAATTGCCCGACACGGAATTACGAAGGTACAGCATGGATTTTACAACACGAGAAATTTTCAAACGGTACGCCGGCCTTATCACGGGGCGCCCGATATCCCCCGTCTTCTTAAATATTTTAGTGACCAGCGTCTGCGATATGCGGTGCACCCACTGCTTCTTTACCGAGGAGCTGGACGACCGCCCGCGTAAGAAGCTGCAGATGAAGACCGACGAGATCGCCCGGATATCCGAAACGCTCGGCGGCAACCTGGGGGTACTTGTACTCGCCGGCGGCGAGCCCTTTACGCGAAAGGACCTCCCTGAGATCGTCAGGTCCTTCTACGAAAACAATAAACTCGATTCGGTTTACCTCATGTCGAACGGCCAGATCCATCCGCGGATCTTCCCGGACGTCACGCGTATTCTCGACGAATGCCCAAACCTCAACGTCACAGTCGCTCTGGGCATTGACGGTATGAAAGAGGCGCACGAGAAGATCCGCCGTAAAGAGGGAAGTTGGGACAAGGCCATTCACACGGCCCGCACATTGCAGCAGATGAAGCAGGAACAGTATCCGCAGCTTGATATCCAGACCTGCACATGCGTTATGCACTCCAACGAAGACACGATCTTCGATTGGTATGACTTTCTCAAGTACGACCTAAAGCCGGACAAGGTGAATATCAACTACATCCGTCCGCCGTCGGCCGATCCCAAAGAGCTTGAGTTCGACCATCGCCGATACGCGCAGCTCTCGAACATGATCCTTGAGGACACGAAGAGCGCCGCACTCAAGAACAACTACGGGGGCAAGGCCGGCTTCTTTAAGGCTGCGGTCGACATTTATATGCACGACCTGATCGCCAAGACCAAAGAGGAGAACAAGGCTCAACTTAAGTGTTATGCGGGAAGTGCCGGAGCAGTCATCTATGACAACGGCGTTCTCTCGTCGTGCGAAAACAAGCCCGACGTGCTCAGCCTCCGCGACTACGATTGGGACTTCCAGGCCGCCTGGAAAACTGACCTGATGAAGGCTCGCCGCGTAGAGGCAGGTGCCGGATGCCATTGCACGCACGAGTCGAATTGCTATTATCCGTCGCTCCCGTTCAATCCTGGCCATTTGATCAAGATCAAAAAGCTCGAGCGGCAAATGAAAAAAGCCGCAAAGGACGGCGGATTTGCGGTTGGAAGGGAAGTCGCCCTAAAAGCCTAGGTCGATAGTTTATGAACCCCGGTTCGCCCAAAGTATTGATCATCTCTTCCGATACCGGCGGCGGCCACCGCTCGGCTGCTCAGGCATTGGCTGTGGGGCTGCAGCGTTTTTGGCACGGTGAGTCTGTCGCTGTCCGCGTCGTTAAGGCGGTCGAGGAATCTCACCACATAACCGAAAAGCTTGTCGGGGTTTACAACTGGATACTGCGGCACAAACAAGGGTGGATGAAGTATGTCTATTGGGCGATAAATCGTTTTCGGCCCGAGACGCGCGAGTTCTTTCATCGCCGCTGCATGGGTTTCCTAAAGGAAGGATTCGAGAAGTGGTGCCCCCACATTGTGGTCAGCGTGCATCCGCTCACCCAGCACATATTCGGTAGGGTCTTGCGCGAGCTAAAACTCACCGATCAGATCCCGCTTGTCACGGTCGTGACCGATCCCTGCTACGGCTTCTGGCGCGGTTGGGCATGCGAGGACGTGTCGCTTTATCTGGTCGCGAACGACGACGCCCGCCGCCAGCTCATCGACTACGGCGTGCCCATCGAAAAGATCAAGATCTCCGGCCTGCCGCTCCATCCTAAATTTAAAGAGGTCAACGAGATCGATGCGCAAAGTGCCCGCCGGGCATTCGGGCTCGATCCTGATAAATTCACGGTTTTCGTCAACGCCGGCTGGGTCGGCGGAGGCAATATCCCTGCGATATTCAAAGAACTCATTCGCGGCGAACTCGACGTGCAGGCTATATTCCTTGCCGGGAAGAACGAAAAGCTTCGTGCCGAGGCCGAGGAACTTGCCGCCGGCGCAAAATTCCCGGTCAAGGTCATCGGTTATTCGGACGATATCGAAAAGCTGATGCACTCCGCCAACGTGATGATCTCACAGCTCGGTGGCCTGACCACCTTCGAGGCCCTCGCCTGCCGTTTGCCTATCATCGCCGATGCCACGACGCCGCCGATGCCGCAAGAGGCAGGGACGGTCAAGCTCTTGGCAACGCACGGTGCAGGCATTCTCCTTGAGCGTTCAATTGACATCGTTCCCACGATCCGCGGGCTGATCGACAACCCGGCGCGATACCGAGCTCTCCGTGCCGCCACCGCCACCCTTGCCACACCTGACGCCACCGAGATGATCATTCGCGAGATCGCCGCGCTTATGCCCGGCGAAAAGGCCCTTGCGCCCGCCGAGGCGGCCGCGGCCTGACCTCGGATTTCTCATCGTCATACTTGTCACTTGAGCACGATTTAATTAACCTTTTCATTTGTGCTTGATTCCCATTTTTCGGAGAAACCTGCTTGAGCTTATTACTTGAAGGAAAACGCGCTTTCGTTTCAGGCGGCACGCGCGGCATTGGAGCTGCCCTTTGCGATATTTTCGCCCGTGAGGGGGCCGACGTCGCGTTCAACTATCACACGAGCGACGACCTCGCCGAGCAGGTAAGATCGAAGATCGAATCGTACGGCCGCAAGGCCTTGTCCTTTAAGGTCTCCGTCACCGAT
>DATHVL010000163.1:0-9577 GCA_035461325.1 Pyrinomonadaceae bacterium | reverse complement strand
GAGGGCGTGCCGATGATCTGTCCCGGTTGGGTCAGGCTGGCATCGGTGACATCAGCCGGTTTCTCATTCACCTGAGCGAGGCCAAAGTCGAGCACCTTTGGTACGCCGCGGTCGGTGATCATTATATTTCCCGGCTTGACGTCACGATGGATGACGCCGCGTTCATGGGCGTGGGCGAGGGCGTCCGAAACGAGCGTGAACCAGTCCACGAAAGAGGCAAGATCGAGGCCGCCGTCAGGGATAAGAGAATCGAGCGTCTTGCCCTCCACATACTCCATCGAGATCAATGGACGGCCGTTGATCTCCTCGACGGTGTATATAGTTGCGACGTTGGGATGATTGAGGCCTGCGGCGGCTTGCGCTTCGTTGCGAAAGCGGCGGACAAAATTAGGATCGCGAGCGAAAACGGCAGGGAGTGTTTTGAGCGCGACCTTGCGGTTTAGGGTCGTATCTGTGGCGAGATAAACATCGCCCATGCCGCCGGCCCCAATGCTTTTTTCGATGCGGTAATGGCCGAGATCGCCGCCAACGAGCGAACGCGGCGACGCACCGTCCCGTTCCGGAACGAGAGGTACGACCGGAACGATGGGTTTGTTTATAAAGTCGCCGGCTTCGGACTCGGCAGCCAGCAATGATTCGACCTCGCGGCGCATTTCGGCGTCATGCGAACAGTGTTCGTCAAGATATGCCGAACGCTCATCAACCGGCAATTCGCTTGCTTCGTGAAAGAGTTCGGTGACTTTTTCCCAAACTTCAGGGGTCATTCCGGATCGCGGCCGCTCAACTCTCGATAGAGCCAGGCCCTCGCCAAATTCCAATCTCTCCTAACTGTACGAGACGAGACCTCCAAAGTTTCGCCGACCTGCTCTTCCGTCAGTCCCGCAAAATAGCGGAGCTCGACGATCTGCGCCTGACGGGGGCTCAACTCCGCCAGTCGCGAGAGAGCCTCGTCCAGATCGATCAGATCAGATTGTTCGGCGATGGCAAATTCGGCATGGTCGTCAAGGGTGACCTGAACTTGACCGCCGCCGCGTTTGAGGCTGTTCTTTTTGCGCGCGAAATCGACAAGTATTCGCCGCATCAGCTGAGCGGAAATAGCGAAGAAATGATTACGGTCCTGCCAATTCACGCGATTTGAATCAACAAGCCGGAGATACGCTTCATTAACCAACGCGGTCGTCTGGAGCGTATGGCCGGGATTTTGGCGGCGCATGAAATTGCGGGCCAGTCGGCGGAGTTCACTGTAAACCACCGGCATGAGCTCCTCGAGCGCATGCTCGTTACCATTGCGCCACGACAAAAGGAGCTGAGTTATTTCCGGGGGTGGACGATCGCTCATTTTAATCTCCGTATTCTCGGGCCGGTGAGTGAACCGAACGGCGGAATTTTAACACAAGTTGGTTGTAGGGAATAAGGGCGATTGTCCGCTATCGGCGGAGGGTTCCGTCTTTATGGACGACGGACGAGCAGGGGGGTGGTTCAAATAAAAGTGGAGAGTTCTATAGAAATGCGAAAGATCATAAATACAGCACTAATCGCTATCGTCCTGGCCTCGGGAGCCGCAGCCATCATGGCCGCAGACCTGAGGAACGAGGACGGCAAACGATATGAGGTAAAGGTCCACGACGGCGGGACCACACGGAACACATGGATCGACGGAACCTCGACCATTGCGAGTATTTGCAGCAGCTGCGAGATCGAGGTCGTAGGCGTCGGACGGGTCAAGGTGAGCGGGTCGGACAAGGTGACGATCAAAGGGGGCAGGCTGATAAAGAATTAGCGGGCCGCAGGAGTAGAAGATGATGATCAGCGAAGCGATAACACATGAACAGATCGATGTGAGGGCTAGCCTGAGGGACGAGATCCGGCGGGTCAGTCCGGAAGACGCGAACTCGGCGATCGGAGTGATCCTGTCCGCATTCAGCACCGACCCGGTCGCCAGGTGGATGTATCCGGACCCGGCTGATTACTTTGGGTATTTCCCACGGTTCATACGGGGATTTGCCGGGGCGGCTTTCGAGGCGGGAACCGCATTTCAAACTCCCGACGGCAGCGGTGCAGCTCTTTGGATCGCACCAGGGACGGAGACCGAGAGCGATCCGCTGATCGACCTTTTTTGGGAATCGACATCGGCAGAGGTACAAGAAGACCTGTTTCCGGTCTTCGAGATGATGGGCGAGATGCATCCGCTGGAGCCGCACTGGTACCTGCCGATGATCGGAGTGGACACGTATCGGCAGGGGTTCGGTGCGGGGTCGGCGCTTATGAATCACGCGGTAGCGATGATCGACGAAGCCGGCCTTCCGGCATACCTGGAATCGTCGAATCCAAGGAACATACCGTTATATGAACGGTTCGGATTTTCGGTGATGGGAACCATCGAGCAGGGGAAGTGTCCCCCGATCTATCCGATGTACAGGCCGGGTCGATAATGGATGAGTTTTATCAAGGTGGGAACTGTTTCGCGACAGCGGAACGCAATAATACGAACCATAGTAGGAGATAATTAGAATGTTAGACGCAATAGTAAAAACACAGTCAGGGCGGGGAATACCGCAATACGATTACCGAGAAACGATGGCGGCATCGGAACGGGTCAACTGGTCGATCGAGGACATAATCGGCGGCGACAAGAAACTCGATTTCTCGAAGCCCTTCCTGCCGGAGTCGCTGGCTCGAGTATCGGGCTTGGACTTTCTTTCCGAAGATGAGAAGCGTGTTCTGAATCAGATCCGCGGGCATGCATATCTGTGCATCTTCGGGCTGGTCGAGGAGTTCATACTTCCGTTCGTGCTCGATCACGTTCGACCGACCCTGGACCAGGACGATTACCGCGTTCGCGCTTTTCTGCAATTCGCGAGCGAAGAGGCCAAGCATATTCAGCTCTTCAAACGATTCAGCAGCGAATTTCAGGAGAAGTTCGGCACTGAGTGCAAGGTGATCGGGCCGCCCTCAGAGGTTGCGAAGGCGGTTCTTTCGCATCAGCCCTTGGGGGTCGCACTTGCAATACTGCACATCGAATGGATGACGCAGCGCCATTACATCGACAGCATCCGGGACGACCAGCAGTTGGATCTTCAATTCAAGAGCCTGCTCAAGCACCATTGGCTGGAAGAGGCACAACACGCAAAGCTTGACACGATGATGGTCGAGGCGATCGCGGACGGAATGACCGACGCAGAGATCGAAAAGGCGGTGGACGAATATCTTGAGATCGGCGGTTTTCTGGACACGGGAGTCCGTCAGCAGACCCTGTTTGACCTGGAAGCATTTGAGGTCGCTACTGGCCGCGTGCTGAACGACGAAGAACGCGAGAAGTTCATCGAGGTGCAGCACCAGGCCAACCGCTGGACCTACATCGGCACGGGCATTACGCATCCGAAGTTCCTCGACACGGTGGGAGCTCTGAACGCGGATCAGAAGACACGGCTTGAAGAGGTCGGGCCGGTATTTTGCTAGAGACCAAGGAGCGGCGTCGAATTACTCGGCGCCGCCTTAATTAAGTTAAAAGGAGTTTTCAAAAATGCAGCAAGCAACACAAACAGAACAGATAATCAACGGCGTAAACGTCACCGAGCTTTTCAATACGGTGGAGGCCATCAAGGGCGACGGCCAGATCGCGAAGTTTAATTTTCGCGCGACGAACAAGTGGGTTAACGGAGCCCAGAACCGAACGGAGATCCGGGATTTCGACGGGGCGCTCCAGACCTTTGACCGCGAGACGCCTTTCGTTATGCAGAAAGACGAGCATCCCGTCCTGCTCGGACAGGACACCGGAGCGAACCCGGTAGAGTATGCTCTGGCGGCACTCGCCGGATGCCTGACGACCAGCCTCGTTTACCATGCGGCGGCACAGGGCATCAAGATCGACGAGGTCGAATCGACGTATGCAGGCGACATTGACCTGCACGGATTCCTGGGGCTGGATGACAATGTAAGGAATGGTTACCAGGACATTCAGATCACCTTCAAGGTGAAAGGCGATGCTCCGGAAGAGAAGCTGAGGGAGTTGGTAGAGCTTGCTCAGAAGCGTTCCCCGGTTTTCGATATCGTGACGAATAAGGTGCCGGTAACGGTCTCTCTTGCGAGCTAAGGATAGATGTTCTGCGATATCTCAACATCGAGGCGGCGGCTGGAAGCTCAGGGGTTTCTGAATTTGACCGATGCCGAGGTCCTTCAGTTTGACCCCTGGCTCCGGCTAGCGCCCGCTATATGCCTTGCCTGGACCGTTGCCGGCGTAATTCTAACGTCACCGGCGATCTTGGCATCGCTTGTGCCGTTTGCCCTCCTCGGTGCGGTTCTGCCCGGGCACCCCTTCGACGCTATCTATAATATCGGCCTCAGCCGCGCCCTCGAAAAGCCGCAGCTGCCTCGTTACGGCAAGCCAAGGCGGTTTGCCTGCCTAATGGCATCACTGATGCTTTCTGCGATGGCCGCAAGTTTTTACTACGGCTATCCGGCGGTGGGATACGTTCTAGGTCTAATGATGATCGCGATGGCCACGATCACAGTAACGACCGGATTTTGCGTGCCGTCGTTTATTTACGGCCTGATGTTCGGCTCCCCTTGTTCGGAGGAGACAAGTACCTCGCGGCAACGGGAGAGGATGCAAAAAATATCTTGAATCCGGTACTTGGCCCTGCTCGAATATGATCATGAAAGACATATTCGAGTTCGAGCCAGGGGAAGGAAAAAGGCCGCCGAAGCGTAACAAGCTGCGGCGGCCATTTTTTTGTAGGTACAAGCGGATCTAAGTCTTGCGTAGTTCGGTAAGGACCTGTTTTGCAACGGATTTAAGCGTATCGAATACGCCGGTGCCGTCGGTCGCTACAGCCTCGAAGACGGGTTCGCCCTTTTTAAGCAGCTCGCTTGAAAGCTCTTCCACCGGGATCACGTTGGGCAGATCGCGCTTGTTTAGCTGGAGGACGTAGGGAAGCTGCTTTAGGTCGTAGCCCTGCGTCTGGAGATTCTCTTCCAGATTATAAAGCGATTCGATGTTGGCATCCATGCGCTCTTCCTGGCTGTCGGCAACAAATACGACGCCGTCCACACCCTTAAGAATGAGCTTTCGCGAAGCGTCGTAGTACACCTGGCCGGGAACGGTATAGAGGTGGAATCGCGTTTTAAATCCGCGGACCGTGCCGAGTTCGAGCGGCATAAAGTCGAAAAAGAGCGTTCGGTCCGTCTCGGTGGCAAGGCTAATGAGTTTGCCCTTTGCCTGCGGAGCGGTCGAATCATAGATGTGCTGCAGATTTGTCGTTTTGCCGCACAATCCCGGGCCGTAATAAACGATCTTGCAGTTGATCTCTCTTGAAGCGTAGTTGATGAAAGTCATTGTCGTGCTAGGGGGCGTTGGGTTAAGGCTAATTAGCTAAATAGACTGTCAATATCGTCGTCTGTAATATCCGAAAATACCGAGGCGTTGCTAACGTTGTAGGCTGCGGAAGCTCTCGTCGCCTCTTCCAAAATTGCGGCTACGTCAAAGCTCGCACGCTTGGTGCGTATCTTGACCAGCCCCAAGGTCGAGCGTTCGTCAAAGACGACGACCAGTAGGCTGCGGCCGATCACACTAATAAAAATGCTTTCGCGTTCACCTTCGTGAAAGACAGCCGGGAAGGTGTCCTCGCCGATCAACTTGGCCATACTGCTGGTGGCGGCAACGTTGCCGGCAGCGAGTGAGGAAAAGCTCGTCGTATCCATATCCTGGATATCGCCGTGAAACGCAATGGTCTGCCCGTCGCGATCCACAAGGAAGACCACCCGTGCGGCACATTCGACACACAGGCGTGCGATCACGACCTTGAGCATTTGAAATTGCTGTTCTTGCAGGATAAAGGGCGATTGGGCCATGGAATTTAGTCTTTCAGATCAAAGTTGAGATTTGAAACTGTGCAGCTCGGAAGGATGGCCGGGCATTACCAATGGTGGGACACGGCAAGTGACCGCTTTATTAATTTACCATAGACCTCGAAGATGCCACAAGTATTTTTTTAAGTTTGTTTAACAGCCAGCCCCGCCGGCGGAATTTAATGGTTGCGATGCCGTATTTTATTAGCTAAAGTCCAACTTATCCAATGGAAAGTCAAGCACCTCACAAACATCCGATGAATGTCGTCGCGATCGGGGGCGGAAACGGCCTCGCTACGCTGCTTTCCGGGCTGAAGCAATACGTCAATGGCGGGAAGGACGGCGTGGCCATCCGCGACCTTTCGGCGATCGTGGCCGTTTCGGACGACGGCGGCAGTTCGGGCAGGCTCAGGGACGAGTTCAGTATGCCCCCGCCGGGCGACATCAGAAACTGTATGGTGGCACTGTCGGAGGATTCGCATCTGCTGTCGCGGCTATTTCAGCACAGGTTCTCGGGTGCGGGCGACCTGGGCGGGCATAGTTTCGGGAATCTATTTCTCGCGGCACTTGCTGAAGTGACGGGCGATTTTGGCGAGGCGGTCAGGCTTTCGTCCGAAGTGCTTGCGAGCAAAGGGCATATCTATCCGGCGACGGACACGGATGTGAGGATCGCCGCGGAGCTGACTGACGGGAGCACCGTCAACGGCGAAACGAACATCGGACAAATGGGCGGCAGAATAAAGCGTGTTTATCTGGAACCCAGCGACTGCGAACCGCTCGAGACAGCGGTCAAGGCTATCGCGGAGGCGGACCTGATCACGGTAGGGCCGGGCTCGCTTTATACAAGTTTGCTGCCGCCGCTGCTTGTAAAAGGCTTGAGCGACGCGGTGGCAAAGAGCGGCGGAGTAAAGGTGGTCATTTCGAACCTTATGACACAGCCGGGAGAAACAGACGGGCTTTCGGCACGAAGGCATATCGAGATCCTGAAACAATACGCACCGGAAATCGACTTTCACAAGATCATCGTTAACACGCAGCGCATCAGCGATGCCCAGGCTGAGGAGTACGGTTCGCAAGGGGCCGAGCAGATCGGGGTTCACGGATCGATAGCCGGCACTGAGATCGACGGCGCAGAGATCGTATTTGCTGAACTGCTGGCGGATGATGCCAAAGTGCGCCACGATCCGGGGCGGCTGGCGGCTGCAGCCTTGGGCTGTGTCGAGCGGCAGATCAATTAAAGTTATTGATTCGATATATTTACGCCGGTTGTGGCAAAATTGAGTGAGATGACCACGCCCGAAAACGAACAAAAGCCGATCAACGTGCTTATCCTTGCAGCGGGACTGGGGACGCGAATGCGCTCGGCAATCGCGAAGGTGCTTCACCGGCTGGACGGCCGTCCGTTAATCAATCACGTGTGCTCGGCCGCCGCCGCGCTCGCCCCGGTTAAGATCTATGTGGTGATCGGCCACCAGGGTGAGGACGTGAAAACCGCCGTCTTTAAGGAGATGGAAGAGGGCGAGGTGGAATTCGTGTGGCAGCGGGAACAACTGGGCACCGGAGATGCGGTGAACGCCGCCCGGGAATATCTTGCGGATTCGGACTCGACGCTGGTCGTCCTGTCCGGCGACGTGCCGATGATAAAGCATGAGACGCTGGCCGGGCTGATCCAACAGCATCACCATCATCGGGGCAAGGGCGCGGCGTGTACGCTGCTGACGGTCAAGCTGAACGATCCGGCCGGGTATGGGCGAATAATTCGAGATGAGGATGGCCTGTTTCAGAAGATCGTCGAGCAAAAGGACGCGACCGACGAAGAGCGGCAGGTAAATGAGATCAACGCCGGCATTTATTGCTTTGATTCCCAGAAGCTTTTTGCGGCACTCGCGCGGGTAAAAAATGACAACGCACAGGGCGAATACTATTTGACGGATGTTCCTGCTCTGCTCAGGGAAGACGGCGAGGACGTGGCGATGTATCTGCACTCGGCATCGACCGAGATCGAGGGCGTCAATGACCGCCGGCAGCTGGCCGACCTCGAACGACTTGTAAACCGCCGGACGATCGGCCGTTTGATGATCGATCATGGGGTGTCATTTATCGACACGAAAAACGCATACGTCAGCGAACAGGCCAAGATAGGGCGCGACACTACTATTTATCCTGGGGTCAGGATAGAGGGCCGCAGCGAGATCGGGGACGGGTGTGTTATCAGGTCAGGAACGCGGATCTCGGATTCGAAGATAGGGCACGGCGTTACGATCCTGGAGAACTGCGTGATAAGCGATTCGGAGATCGGCGGCGAATGCACTGTCGGGCCGATGGCGCATCTGCGTGGAAATGCGGTGATGGAGCCGGGTTCGAAGGTCGGCAATTATGTCGAGCTGAAAAAGACGCGGCTTGGCGCGAAGTCGAAGGCGAGCCATCTCGCATATTTGGGCGATGCGACGATAGGGGAGAACACCAACATCGGGGCGGGAACGATCACATGTAATTACGACGGCAAGAATAAGCATGAGACCCATATCGGCGATGATGTAAAGATCGGGTCGGACACGATGCTGGTCGCTCCGATCAAGGTCGGCGACGGAGCCGTTACGGGTGCGGGTTCGGTTGTTACGAAAGACGTGCCGGAAGACACGCTGGTCGCCGGTGTTCCGGCTAAAGTGAAAAAGAAGCTTGAGGGCAGGGGTAAAAAGAAAGAAGGCGCGAGTTCCTGAAATGGCGAAGAAGAAGGACAAAGGGGAGCAGAAGGAATCTGCAGAGCAGGTCGAGCCCGAGGAGGCCCTAAAGCGAATGTCGAGTTTTAAGGATAGGAAGGACAAATTCGTTGCCGCTATCAAAAAGAGCAAGGATCGAGATATATCTGCCTGAGTTGGGCAGGTCGGATTACGAGCGGCTGCGGATCGCCTTTGAGCAGGAATTTCTCCATACCTTCGGCGGCTGTACAGTAATAAAGAACATCAAGGGCATCTATAAGGGAGCCGGCGGCGAGACGCATACCGACCGGATAAATCTGGTTTACGCGGACACGCCATTTGACCCGGACAAGCATTTTAAGGAGCTATCGGAATACACGGATGCCTTACGCGGGGCGGCGTTGGCGGCTTCGGAAGAGGAATCGATACTGATCGCGGTTCACGAGTTATATCATTCGGTCTAATAAAGTTTTATGTGTGGAATTGTAGGTTACGTAGGAAATAAACAGGTGGTGCCGCTCATCATTGACGGCTTGAGAAAGCTGGAGTACCGCGGGTACGACTCGGCGGGCATTGCGGTGGTCGATGAAGCGAAGCATCTTGAGCTAAGGCGGGCCGAGGGGAAGCTTCGCAATTTGGAGGAAGCTATCCGGCTTGATCCGCTCGACGGGACGTATGGCATCGGCCACACGCGCTGGGCGACGCACGGGCGCCCGACAGAGGAGAACGCACATCCGCACCGAGACCAGTCGGGCAATGTGGTCGTTGTTCATAACGGGATCATCGAGAATTACCTGACCTTGAAAGAGCGGCTGGCCGAACTCGGGAGCACGTTCAAGACCGAGACGGACACAGAGGTGATCGCCCATTTGGTTGGCCACTATAAAGACGAAAAGGGTATCTCGTTAGAAGAGGCGGTTCGGCTGGCGGCGCGCGACCTAAAGGGCATTTTTGCGCTGGCGATAATATCTGTAGACGAACCGGATACCGTTATCGCGGTGCGTGAAGGGCCGCCGGTGGTAGTGGGCCTG
>DATHVL010000162.1:0-2664 GCA_035461325.1 Pyrinomonadaceae bacterium | reverse complement strand
TTCTCCCCGCGGATCAGCGATACGAATCGCTCGCTGCCCGACGCGGGCCACGGGGTGATCTTGCCCAGCTCTTCGGCGACGGCCCTATGCTGGCGATAGCTGAGCACCTCGTGCGACTCTGCGGCTGCGGCTAGGTCCGCCCCCATCAGGTCCCATCCGGCAAAGACGATGTCCGTGTAATCGGCAAGGCCCGCCTCCCCGGCAAGCGGCAGCCCGTCGGTCCCGACCACACCTTGTTTTAAAAGCTCAATGCCCGCCGCCATCGTTGTCCCGACAGCGCCGCCAAGCCCCACCACAGCTATTCCCAAGATCCTCTTCGCCATAAGAAGGCTAAGTTTACAACTTCACTCCGCTGCTCTCAATTCACATCGCCGCCCGGTTCTCTCGCTAGTCTCGCCAACTCACGCTTCAAAAGCTTGCCCGTTGGCCCCTTCGGAATATCATCGACAAAATACACGGTCTTCGGGCATTTGAAATCTGCAAGGTGCTCTCGGCAGTAATCGATCAGATCCTCGTCCGTCGCCGACGCCCCTTCTTTGAGCACCACGAAAGCTGCGACTTCCTCGCCGTAAAGCTCATCCGGAACACCGATCACCGCCGCATGGGCAACGGCCGGGTGCCGGTAAAGTACGTCATCTATCTCGCGCGGATAGATATTCTCGCCGCCCCGGATGATCATGTCCGACTTCCGGTCGGCGATGTAGTAGAACCCGTCCGCGTCGCGGTAACCTATGTCATCGGTATGAAACCACCCGCCCCGAAACGCCTCCGCTGTCGCCTTGGGGTTGCGAAAATAACCCTTAAAAATATTCTCCCCGCGGAGCACTATCTCGCCCAACTCGCCGTCGTTAACAGGGTCGTCGTTCTCATCCACCACGAGCATCTCGTTGCCGATCGGCAGCCCGCACGAGCCCGGCCGCCGATTCTCGTTCGGCGGGTTGAATGTCGAGCGGCAGGTCGATTCCGAAAGCCCGTAGCCCTCGATCACCAGCACTCCGAAATCTTCCTCAAACCGCCGCAGCACCTCGACGGGAACGGGGGCGGATCCGCACATGGCAAAGCGCAGGGACGAGTGACGAGTAACGAGTGATGTGGCGCCGCTCACTGCTCTCTTCTCCCTGCTTACCGAAAGAAGCATTGAAAGCATCGTAGCCACGGAACCGAATGACGTCACTTGAAATCTTTCGACCACCTCCCAAAACCGCGTAGCCGAAAATTTCGGACTCACCACCGTCGAACCGCCCGCATACAGGGCCGACATCGTCGTCACCGAAACGGCGTTCATATGAAAGAGCGGCATCACGGTTAGCAACCGATCCTCCGGCCCGAAGCCCATCCACTCCGCGATCTGCCGGGCATTCGCGATCAGATTACCGTGCGTCAGCAAGCATCCCTTCGGCTTGCCGGTCGTTCCCGAGGTATAGATGATGATCGCCTCGTCGTCCGTTGAGACTTCCGCGCCGCCTAATATCGGGTCGATTCGGGCCGTAGCCGCGTCGACATCTTCGAATAGGATCGTTTCCGGAAGATCCGCCTCTGCGTGGGCCTTGGCAAATTCCTCCGTCGTAAGCAGCAGCTTAGATTCCGAATTGCCGATCACCCACTCGACCTCCTCGCTTTTCAACAGGGAATTGACCGGCCCCGCGATCGCCCCCAGCCGCCAACACGCGAAATAGGCGATCACATACTCGGCCGAATTCGGCAATAGCAGGCTCACCACATCGCCTTGTTTGATCCTATGAGACCGCAGCAAGCCGGCGGTCCGCGCCACCGCCTCTGCAAACTGCGAGTAACTCCACTCACGCCCGTCGGCCTCGGAAAAAAGAAAGCCCTTGTCGGGCCGCGCGGCCGCACGCTCGTCTAGCAGGGAGTTCAGATTTTCTTTGCTTTTACCGGCCATTTACGATATAAGATTAACACGTTAAATCGCATCGTTCTATATATTTACAGTCTTTTCGAGCTGTCCTATGACCACTTACAAAAGCTTTATCGACGGGAAATGGATGGACTCCGCATCCGGCAAGACCGCACCCAATATCAATCCGGCGAATATCGATGACAACATCGGCACCATCGAGCTTGCCTCGCGAGAAGAGGCTCGGCGTGCCGTTGAGGCCGCTTACGCTGCATTTCGCGATTGGAAGCGGACCCCCGCTCCCGCACGGGGACGCATCGTCGCCCGTGCCGCCCGTCTGATGGAGGACCGCAAGGAGGACCTCGCCGCCGCGCTCACCCGCGAAGAGGGAAAAACGCTGGCCGAGGCCCGCGGGGAACTGACGCGAGCCATCAATGTGGTCGAGTTTTGTGCCGGTGAATCGCGCCGCCTTGTCGGCGAGACCATCCCGTCGGAGCTCCCTTCAAATTTTGCTTACACGATCAAGGAACCGCACGGCGTCGTCGCCTGCATCACGCCCTGGAATTTCCCCGTCGCGATCCCTGCATGGAAGCTCGCCCCCGCGCTGGTCGCGGGGAACACTGTCGTCCTAAAACCTGCAACGCTTACGCCTGCAACTGCCGTCATGCTGACCGAGATCTTTCACGAAGCGGGCGTGCCCGCGGGAGTGCTCAACCTCGTCCTCGGTTCCGGCAGTGAAGCGGGCGACGAGATCCTCAAACACCCCGCAATTAAAGCCGTATCGTTCACCGGTTCCACCGAAACGGGCC
>DATHVL010000161.1:0-5163 GCA_035461325.1 Pyrinomonadaceae bacterium | reverse complement strand
TCCGCGGTGGAGCCACAGCCGCTACGCCAGATCACACAACAAGATCTTGATACAGCCGATGCTCTTTTTGTCGAGCGTACCGATGTGGAAAAAATGCGCACGGCCGTCGCCACTCTCAACAGGCTCCGGGACCCCGCCGTACGCAACTATGAGGTCGAATGGCGCTTCGCTATGTTCAGCTATTTCCTGGGAAAGGCACTGAATTCGCAGACGGAGGCCGAAGCCGTTTTCTCAAAAGGTAAAGATGCGGGGTTGATCGCGTCGCGGGTAGAGCCCGGGCGGCCCGAGGGCCATTTTTGGTATGGGGCAAATCTCGGAGAGCTCGCCCAATTGAGTCCGGTGACGGTCGGTGTCAGATCCGTCGATGAAATTCGAGATGCCATTCAGCGGGTGATCGAGATCGACCCCGGATATCAATGGGGCAGCTCGTACGCGGCCATGGCCCGCGTTGAAATGAAAACACGCCTCTTCGGCGGCCGTGCCGAAAAGGCGGTTAGCTATCTCGAGAAGGGTGTCGAGATCGCCCCTCTCAATTCGATGATCCGGGCGGACCTCGCCGAAGCCTATCTTGCCGTCAGGCGAGACGCAGACGCCCGCCGGCAGATCGATGCACTTCTTAAACTCGAACCCCACCCGGATTACCGGCCCGAACACGCCGAAGCGGTCGAGAAGGTCAAGCGGCTTGCCCGGTTAAATTTCTAACGGCCGAGAGCTCGGTAACAGCACGGTCTGCCCGGGTAGATTCCAACTCAGCGACAAATTTCAGCACGTCCGCCGCAACACGTTCCGGCTCTTCCCACGTCGGGGCGTGCCCGCAGCCCTCATAGGTTACGCGCCTTGAATTCGGGATCAGAGCTTCCAACTTCTCCTGCTCCGCCAGATCGAAATAGGCGTCCTTGTCACCCCAAATGATCAGCGTTTCAGCGTTGATCTTGTTGAGCTCCGGGGTGTGGTCCGCTTCCAGCATCGCGTTCATACAGGCCTTCCAGATCCGCGCCGGCACCTTTAGGCTCTCAGCAACTACCATGCGGAAAAATTCCGCGGGCACTCCTTTCGCGATCGTGCTCATTTGGAACTCTTCGGCAAACTGTGCCGGTATCGGATCCGTCAGCGGATCGACCGCATCGCGTACGAATGCCTCAATGTCGGCTTTGTCCCTACAAGTCGCCATTGACGAGACCAGGACCAGGCCCAGCACTCTCTGCGGATGGTCGATCGCGAAACGCTGCGCTGCAAAGCTTCCCATCGAATGCCCCACGATATACGCCGCATCGATACCCATCGCGTCCATAAAGGCATTCACATCGTCGGAAAGTGCTGTTGGGGTATATGGCCCTTCCAACCGGGGCGCATCGCCGTGTCCTCGCTGTGTCAGTGCGATCGCCCTTAGTGCGGGCGAAAGGTGCGGAAATACCAGCTCATAAGACCGGTGCGAGTCCGTCACGCCATGCAGGAAGATCACCGGCTTCCCCTCCGGATCACCCGTCTCCATATACGGCAAGACCACCCCGCCGCCTATCAGAATATATTTCGTCGTCATATAATTTCGCTCCTGTATCAAACGCCGCGGTCGGCGGCTCGATTCCACAATAAATGACCCGGGGACGTCCCGTATTTAACAATTTATGAAGCTTTCCTGAAAGAACTCTGAACCGCGTATTTCAGACTTAGCTTCCGAGCCCGGACGAATTGTGTTAATTTCCTCAATGATGCCCTCTGCATCGCCTAAATAATGCGTAGAGCTATATTTCCGGGATCTTTCGACCCGCTCACGAACGGCCATCTCGACATCATTAAGCGAAGCTGCCCCTTGTTCGACGAGATCGTGATCGCCGTTCTTAACAATCCCGACAAGAACCCATTGTTCACCGTCGAAGAGCGTTGCCGGATGCTTGAAGAGATACTTCCGACGCTCGGGATCGTGGGGTGCACGCTCATTGTGGACAGCTTTTCGGGGCTTACGGCGGACTTTGCCCGCGAGCGCGGCGCCACAGCGATCGTCCGCGGCATTCGCGCGGTGAGCGATTACGAATACGAATTGCGAATGGCCCTGATGAACCGAAAGCTCGAGCCCACGATCGAAACGGTCTTCCTTATGGCGGGCGAGGAATACTCCTATGTGTCCTCTACACTTATGAAGCAGGTCTTCGAGCTGGGCGGCCGGGTCGAGGGTCTGATCCCGCCGCTGGTCGAACGCCGTATGAGGGAAAAATTAGCCGAAAAGTAGCGTCCTCGTCAATGGCGTTGCACGGCTGCGCCAATTCGCTAAAATAGATAAATGCCCGATAGCTTTCCTGTCTCAGCTCACGTCGCATCAATGGAAGCCTCTTCGACGCTAAAGGCCGCACAGGCCGCGGCGGACCTGCGCGATGAGGGCCACGATGTTATCGATCTCACCGTCGGCGAGCCTGATTTCGACACACCTGATTTCATCAAACAGTACGCCATCGACGGGTTGCAGCAAGGAATAACTAAATACACCCCGAGCTCGGGTCTCAAGCGTTTGCGCGAGGCGGTTGCGGCGTTCTACGGGGAACAGTTCGGGGCCGCCGTGCAACCCGGCGAGGTGGCAGCCGCCTGCGGCGGCAAGCAGGCTCTGTTCAACGCTGCGTGCACGATCTTAAACCCCGGCGACGAGTTTCTGATCCCGGCCCCTTATTGGGTCACGTTCCCCGAGATCGGCGCATTTTGCGCCGCAACTAACGTCATTATCGATACCGCCGAAACCGATTTCGTAATGACCGCCGACGAGGTGCGCCGTGCGATTACGGATCGGACAAAGCTGCTCGTTATTAATTCGCCCAATAATCCGACGGGGCGGGTGATCCCGGATGATGAGATGGTGCGCATCGTCGAGGTATGCGCCGAACGCGGCGTTTACGTCCTGACGGATGAGTGCTATCTGTTCTTCGTCTATCCCCCGGCCAAGCCGTTCACCCTGGCAGTGCTTCCGCCTGAGCTTCGCCGATATGTATGCGTAGCCGGGAGCTTTTCGAAAACGTTTGCTATGACCGGCTGGCGTGCCGGATACACCATCGCAGATCCCGAATGGACCGCAGCGATGGTGAAACTGCAAAGCCATTCGGCCACACATCCGACCTCGTTCGTGCAGTATGCCTGTGCGTTGGCGCTTGAAAATTCAAAACAGACCATGGCCGCCAAGGACGAAATGCTCGCCGAATACTCCCGCCGCCGCGAGTGGCTCATCCCGGCCCTGAACGCGATCGAGCCACTCAAGTGCGCAATGCCCGAGGGTGCGTTTTATGCCTATGTCGATGTGAGGGGTCTAATGGGGGGGGAATTCAAGACCTCGGCCGAGATCGCCAACCGGCTGCTTAGGGAAGCTCATGTCGTTGTCACGGACGGCGCGGGCTTCGGCAGCGACGGTTTTCTGCGGCTGTCCTACGCCACATCGCTGGATAATCTGAAAATAGCCGTCGACAGGATCAGAGGGTTCGTGGACAAGTTGTCCGTCTAGCCGCCCGTCATCATCAGTCCTATCTCTTCAGCCGATGTCGTCTTCGGATCGACCTCCCCGACGATCTTCCCATCACGCATTACAAGCAGCCGATCGGCCAACGCCGTCACCTCTTCCAACTCGGCTGAGACCAACAGTATCGCGGTCCCTTCATCTCGAAGCTCGATCAGTTTCCGATGAATGAACTCGATCGCCCCGATATCCACGCCCCGCGTCGGCTGTGCGACCAACAGCAATTTTGGCCGCAGCTCAAATTCCCTGCCGATGATCAGCTTTTGCTGATTGCCGCCCGAAAGTGCGCGTGCCGGACTATCCGCGACAGGCGGCCGTACATCGAAATTATCGATGATCTCGCGAACCCGCTTCTTCACCACACTGCCATCAATAAATCCGCTCGACGCGACCGGCTGTCGATAATGCACGCCCAGTATCGCATTCTCTGAAAGGTCCGAATCGAGCAGCAAGCCGCGCTTCTGGCGGTTCTCCGGAATGTGGCCGATGCCCGTCTCTTTGATCTTTCGTGCGGAAAGGCCCGTGATGTCCTTGCCCTCGAAATAGAACTGTCCCGCATCCGCGGGCATCAGTCCCGCAAGTGCCTCGATCAACTCGGTTTGCCCGTTGCCTTCGATCCCCGCGATCCCGACTATTTCGCCCGAACGCACCTCAAACGCAACCCCGCGCACCGCCTCGCCGTGCTTGCCTGTGACCGAAAGCCCGTCTACGTTGAGCACCGCGTCGCCCGCCGTCGCCTCGCCTTTCTCGACCCGCAGCAGAACCTCGCGTCCGACGATCATCTTCGCCAGCTCCTTGACTGAGGTTTCCGAGGTCTTCAGCGTACCGACGTCCTTTCCGTCCCGCATCACGGTGACGTTGTCCGACACGGCCATCACCTCTTCCAGCTTATGCGTGATGATGATGATCGTCTTTCCCCCGGCCTTCATCCGCCGGAGAATGCCGAAAAACTCGTTCACCTCCTGCGGCGTCAGCACGGCCGTCGGCTCGTCGAGGATAAGCAATTCCGCATCGCGATAAAGTGCTTTCAAAAGCTCAACCCTTTGCTGTGCGCCGACCGAAAGGTCCTCGATCACCGCCTCGGGATCCACTCCGAGCTTTAGCTCCTGCGAAAGTTCCCGAATACGCTCGTTCGCCGCACGCATATCCAGGTTTACGGGCGAACCCGTCTCGGCCCCGAGAATGATATTCTCCGCCACGGTCATCGTGTCGACCAGCATAAAGTGCTGGTGCACCATCCCGATCCCGCGGTCGATGGCGTCGTGAGGGCTTCGAAAAACTACCGGCTCACCGTTAAACAATATCTCGCCCGAATCCGGCCGGTAAAAGCCGTAAACCATCTTCATCACGGTCGATTTACCGGCCCCGTTCTCGCCGACAATTGCGTGGATCGTGCCCGGATCGACCGCGAATGACACGTCCTCATTCTCGATGCAATCCCCAAACGACTTTCGTATGTTTCGAACTTCTATCATCTGCTAATTCGCCATCGCGTCCGTTACTTTAATGTCGCCCGCTATTATCTGTGTCCGTGCTTCCTCGACGCGAACAAGCACCTCTTCCGGTATCAGGGGCTTGTTGTGCTCATCCATCGCATACGCGACGCCGTCCTTGTCCAACCCGAACACGTGAAAGCCGCCCTGAAAGCGAGTCTCGCGGATCTCGGCGATCAC
>DATHVL010000160.1:0-3434 GCA_035461325.1 Pyrinomonadaceae bacterium | reverse complement strand
AGTGATCACGCTCGATTCCGACATCGTCAAGTCCGACGTGCCCAAGCTCAGGAACGGGTGTCCAAATGCATATACTTTATCGCCGTCGCGCATCGTCACGGTACCCGCGGCCGCAAGGCTGTAGTCACCGCGTGTCAGCATCATCGACACCGACGCACCGCCCTTAAGCGTATTCGCGTCGGCCTTTTTCATGGGCGTGATCTTTGCCGAACCGCCCGCCGCCGCAACCGGGATCAACCCCGCCTGCATTAGCTGCGGTGCAAATAGATCAAGTGTGCTCTGCGCGATTCCGGTGAAAGTAAGCGGAGTTCCGATCCGTCGGAACGATTGTCCCGCAACCGCCTGTAACATTGATCCGGAACCTGCCGCGACCACTGGGCTCGATGCCGGCATCTGCTGCGGCAGCCTCATCTCGTACGTTGCCGACGCGATCTCGGCGAACGAGACCGGCACAGGTTCGCGGTTTTCCGTGGTCGAACGCGGCCGCTCTTCAAAAATAGAGATCATCTGCTCGATAGGAGTAATTCCGCAGATGGCCTCTTTCGAGAAAGGGAAGCTGTACGAAATTGCCCCGATCAGCTTTCCGTTGACGTAGACAGGTGAGCCCGACATCCCCGCGAATACTGCTGTTCTGTTCGCCAAACCGCCGCCGATGCGTCCGATGATCAGGTCCTGATTCGGGCCCACGCCGCCGGGCAGCACGCCAAGTATCTCGACGTCAAACTCTTCAGGCTCCGACCCGCGAAAAACGGTCATCGCCGTGCCTTTCATTCCCTCGCGCACCTCGGTTAGCGGGAGATATTTACTCCCGCCGGCTGAGCTTGCGGCCGATGTCCCGGCCGACTGGCCGAAAATGGGCATTGAAAGGGCGAAAAGTATCAGAAAAAAGAGCGAGGTTCGTGTGTTGATCATCGTTAAAAAACCTTTTCCTAAAGCGACCTTTATGGTATCATTTAGGTCGGCATATCTGAAGCCTTTTTCTTTACGGGCTTCTAATAAGACTCCGCGATCTGATTCTACGTTGTATTAACAACCCACCATCGTCATGGCAGGAACAAAACGTCTAGTAAAAAGTCTCTATAAGCTTGTGTCGCCCACGGTTATCCTATCGTTGGCGGCCATCACCGTTGCCTCCGTATGGCTCGTTTACGAGGCGTCACGGCCGGTTAACAGCGTCTATATAGTCACGCCCGAGAAATACGGAATGCTGAGCGCCCGCGGTGCTCGCGTCACGGATGAAACCTGGGGCAACGCCGACGGCACGTCCGCTCGCGGCTGGCTGCTGCCCGGGACGCCGAACGCTCCGGCGGTTATTCTGCTTCATCGATATGGGGCCGATCGGTCGCACATGCTCAACCTTGGGGTGAAGCTAAACGAATCGACGAACTTCACGGTGCTGATGCCCGATCTTCGCGGACACGGCGAGAATCCGTCCGTTGAGTGTTCTTCGTTTGGGGGCTGCGAAAGCGACGATGTTGCAGCCGCGATAGCGTATCTTCGCGGACTGCGATCACCGGAGAATATGCCGCTTGTGGGCAAGGATATCGGTATTTACGGCGTTGAGATGGGAGCCCTTGCCGCACTTTTCGCGGCCGGCGGTGATCCCACGATAAAGGCTATGGTACTTGATTCCGTTCCGCAGGATGCGAACGGGTTAATGGGCAGCGTGATCGGCAAGCGATTCCCGTTCGCCAGCAACGTCACCTCGCATTTCGCATCGCTCGGCACGTACCCGTACTACTATGAAGGATGTTTCCGACGTGCATCGGCATGTGACACGGCCAAGGGGATCACCGGCCGGCGAGCACTGCTTCTCGGCGGTGTAGATTCACCCGATTTCCAGGATGCGACCAGCAAACTTGGAAAGTGTTTTCCGGCCAGCACGACCGCCGATACAAAGACAGATCTGAGCCCGTCGGGGATGGGAATGATAAACGCCTCGATCGAGCTTTCTGAGGCTTACGATCAGCGGGTGATCGATTTTATGCGGCAGGCACTGACGCTTCCGTAAGCCGACCTAGAGATCCAATTTTTTATCGACGTGGCCGTTCGTTTGGGCGACTTTAAAGATATCGGCGCTCGACTCCATTTGGTCCACGGCCTGCACTAGAATCCCTTTCAGCTTTTCCAATCGCTCTTTCGTCGAGGTCATCCCCAACATCTGATATTTCAGGTCGTTCTCGAGATTAAACGCAGCCGTAACCAGGAATGAAAAATTTTCGGGGTCGGTACGCTGGATCTCGGGAAACTGGCCGCGGTTCCCGCTCATTTTGAAAGCCGCTTTCGCCACTCGCTCAAACAGGTCGTATACCTCGTCGGTGATCGCTTCCAGCTCCGGCCCGCCCTCGGCGTCGTCCTCGAAGAACACGATTTCCGCCGTGAGATATGGTGCGCCGATGTCGATGTAATCCGTTATTCGATAACGAAGCAGCCCCGAGGTGATGATGTTCGAACGGCCGTCCGGCAAGGTTTGCACCTCGCGGATCTCGGCTGCGCATCCGACGCTGCCCGCCTCAGGTTTTGTTTCAAACCCCTCGCCCGCCTCGAACCAGTTTATCCCGAAAACATTTCGCTCGGCCTGAGCATCCGTCAGCATCTGCCGATACCGCGGCTCAAAGATGTGCAGCGGCAGCAGTTCGTTCGGCAGCATCACCAGAGGCAGTGGGAAGATCCCCAAATGCTCGATGCCGCGAACCTTTTCCTGCCGGGTTTCGGGAAGATTCATGTGGTGGCCTCGCTGGTGTTGGAGGTGTTCGCGATCTTGATGAACTCCGCGATCTTCTCCGGTTCGTCGTCGCTTAGGGCCATTCGCTTCGCTCCGAGAACGGTTTCGGAAACTTTCAACGGGTCGGCTCTAAAACGTTTGTCCCGGCTGACCAGGTCGCCGACAACCCGACGTTCAAGCGTGTCCCGCTCCATGTCCACATCGTCGTCCGGCGCGACCGCGTACTCCGTCGGGACAGAGTGATTCTTGATGCGAATATGTAGTGCACCGGTGATCTGCATCGCCTCGTCCCTGATCTTCTTTATCTCCAGACGCGAATTGGGAAAGCCAAGCTGGCCGCGAAGTGCAAGCTCAATGATCGGAGCCGGCCTATCTTCCTCTGCGGGCCGTGCACTTGTCCGGATCAACCCAATCGCGGCCTCTGTGAGTTCTTCCGGAGTCGAAAAGACCGTTACATACAATTGCATCCGTTGAAACGGCCTGTGGCGGTACTCGCTTATATGCCGTGCTTCAACCGAGTTGTCATCGGCGATATTCACCACGAAAACTCCTCGGGTTTCGCGGTACTCGGCAATGTTCGTCACCTCGATCGAACCGGGGTTGAACGCCCAGTTGTCGATCTCGTAATGCATATGCGTGTGCCCGAGCCCTACGTAATCGGTCACTGCTTTCAGCTCTTTCAATGCCGATATCGACAGAGCCGGTATCG
>DATHVL010000159.1:0-4893 GCA_035461325.1 Pyrinomonadaceae bacterium | reverse complement strand
AGTTGCCCCTTAGCAGCGTGTCCAGGCTCCCCCGTGCCGCTCGGTCAAAATTTGCGATCTGTGCCTCGCTCTGCTCCCGGATCATATCCGCAGCGCCGTCATAATACCATGCGTTCTCGCCGTCATTTACTTGCACCATCCGCTCGCCCCCGCCCTTAAATTCCGTCCGCTCCCTGCCCGGAAAGACGATCACGTCATAGAACGATTGAAACGAGACAACAGCCCCGTCACGCATCGTGCTAAAACGCCCCCGCGCCGTCTGGGTCTTCACTGCCCGATACCGATCGCCGCCGACGGCCGCTACGGCCCGCTCAAGTATAGCTTCCGGGTCGCTTTGCGGACTAGTAGCGGTCTGGCCAATGCCGGCCGGGGCCGCGAAGATCGAGAATAAAAAAAGGAGTGGAATTGAGCGTAGCTTAAAAATCATAAACGATCGTCTTTGAAACTCCGGACCGCTTTCCGCTGCGGTGAATGGCGGGCCTAAACCGGATCTCTGCCACCGCTTCCTGCACCCTTTGCCTAAGTTCCTCAGGAAGCGAGGTCATCATGTTTACCACCGATGCCTGTCCATTCGCACCAAAATAGACCTTGACGGTTACCTTGCCGTTCGCCTCAGCCGGAAGCTCGGCGGCCGTAATTTTTGGCCGCGGCATCCTGGTCACCATAACCCGGCTCGTGATCTCCGGATCGTCATCGTCGTAGTAAAGGCTAAATGTGTACTCGGCCGTCAGCATCTCATCTACCGGTTGTCCGTTGATGAGTTTCGGCTGAAACTTGATCTTACGGGCCGCCGCGATCGCCTGTTCCGTTAACCCATACGGCAGGCTCGAAAGCGGAGTGACCGCCCCCACCGTTCCGTTCGCAAGCAGCTCTACTCTTAGACGCACGGAGCCTTCAACACCGTTGTATTTGGCTTGTTCCGTGTATTGTGCCCGCGGTTTGTCGGTGATCCGGTAGGTTCTGGTCACGCCCGACGCCGCAGCGCCCTGCGCGGGCTGTGTCTGCCCATCGGCAACAATGCCAAAAACACAGAACATGGCCGCCGCAATCGCCAAATTGAGGGCTCTCCTCACATTTCCATCCGTATGGATCATTTATCTTATCCTCCAAAAAACGAAAAAAGCTTTGATGCATACTACCATCAAAGCCCCTTTCTTAAGAATGTTTCGCCGTTGTTAGTTCAGGCTGAACACCTCAGTCGCCTTCACCGTGACCTCGCCTTTATCGGCGTCAACCACGAATCCGACGGCGGTCTTCCATTGATTGGTTATCGGTAGTTTCACCTGCTGATCTATGTGCCGCTTCAGGAATCGAGCACCGTATGCCGGGCTGTAGCCCTTTTCCGTGAGCGCGTCTATCGCGGCGTCCGTAACCTCCACGCGTTTGCCCTGGCTCTCCATATGCTTTTGCATCCTGGAAAGATACAGCCGTGCGATCTCGCGGACCTCGTCCATCGTTAGCGGCGAGAAAACCACGATCTCGTCGATCCGGTTCCGGAACTCGGGCGTGAACCGCGTTTCGGCGGCCTTCATCACCTCGCCTTTTATCTGCTTAATATCGCCCAGTGTCTTCTGCCCAAAGCCAAGCGGCTTCTCATATTTCTTAAAGCTCTCCGAACCTAGGTTGGACGTCATTATAACGATCGCGTCCGAAAGATAAACCTTCTTGCCGCGTCCGTCCGTCAGCCATCCCTCGTCAAACGCCTGCAGAAATATGTTCATCAGGTACGGCGACGCTTTCTCGACCTCGTCCAAGAGCAGAACCGTGTAAGGATTATCTCTTAACTGTTCGGTCAGGATACCCCCGCGTTCGGAGCCCACGATACCTCGCGGCATTCCGATCAGCTTCTCGATGCCGACCGTCCCTTCGCCGTACTCGCTCATGTCGATGCGGACCATCTTGCTCTCATCGCCAAACATAAATTCGGCAACGGCCTTTGCAAGCTCGGTCTTACCAACACCCGTCGGACCCAGGAATAGCAGCACTCCGTCGGGAGCATAGTGGTTTTCTTTCAGAGGGCCCTTATTGAGCCTCAGCCTTTCGGCCACCGCACGCACCGCCTCTATCTGTCCGATCACCCGCTTGCCCAGGTCCTGCTCCATTACGGAGAACCGGTCAGAGGTGTCGCGATAGATCATGTCCTTCGGTATCCGCGATTCCTGCGAGATAACGTCGATAATATGCTCCGGCTTCACCACCAGCTGCTCGGGCTCATTGATCTCGACCTTGACCGAAGCAGTGTCGAGCCAGCCGATCGCCTTGTCCGGCAAGTGCAGATGCCTGATGTACTTCGGCGACATTTCCAACGCGGTGTTGATCGCCTCGTCGCTGATCGTGACGGAGTAATTCTTCTCCAAACGCGGCCTTAAGCCCAGCAAAATTTCTTTCGTCTCGTCGATCGTAGGCTCGTCAACCTTCACCAGTCTGAAACGCCGTGAAAGAGCCTCGTCCTCGCCGATAAACTCTTTGTATTCGGTTATGGTCGTCGCGCCGATGATCCGCAGTTCACCCCGGGCCAGAGCCGATTTGAACATATTCGCGGCGTCCGACGTGGTTCCCATCGCCGCCCCCGCGCCGATAATGGTGTGAGCCTCATCGATAAAGAGAATGATATTGTCCTTCTCCTTTACCTCATCGATGATGCCCTTGATCCGCTCTTCAAACATTCCACGGAGCATCGTTCCCGCGACCAGTCCGCCCATCTGAAGCTGGACGATGTGTGAATCGCGAAGCCGTGCCGGCACCTTTTCCGGCTCCAATTCGATCAGCCTTGCCAGTCCCTCAACCACGGCCGTCTTACCGACGCCGGGTTCGCCGACAAGCATCGGCGAATTCGAACGCTCGCGGTGCGAGAGGATCTCGATCATCTGCCGGATCTCTTTTTCGCGGCCGATCGTCGGCGGTATCTTGTCCTGCCGGGCGAGCTTGTTCATCGAAACGCCGAAGTGGCGAAGGAAAGAGGGCAGTTCATACTTCTGCCGTACACGTTCCTCTTCTTTCTCACGCTTGCGAATGCGCGTCCGGGCCGATTGTGCGACCTCATCCGAGGGCACGCCAAGATTTTGCAGCACGTCATTTAGTACACTTCGCTCGTCATTCGACAGCACGTAAAAAATATCGCTGCCGTCGATTACTCGTCGCCCCTGCGAACGGGCCCGGTCCATTGCCCGCTTAAAAAGCTCGGTCGTTTCGGGCGCGATACGGTACCCTGTGCCGGAGTGCTGCCGGCCGGTCTCCATACGCTTTTCGATCAACAGTTTTACCGAGCGCGGGTCAACCGCCAGGTCGCGCATCGTCGAGCTGAAAAGGTCACCCTCCTCATTGGCGATCGCATGCAGGATGTGCTCGACCGTCACGTAATTTTGTTCACGCCTTTTCGAGGCGTCCATCGCCGATTCCAGCACGCGTCTGCCGCTTTCGCTGAATTTGTCTTTATAAGCGTCTATATCTGCCATACTGCTATTAACTTCCTTGGCCGCTCCGGTGACTGCCGCACTCCGCCGGGGGCCAAATGTAATTGTATCACTTCGCCCTCTCTCACGTCAGTATTCGTTCGGAGGGCTAGATTGGATGCCCCCCGCACCCCATAAGTTGGTGAGGCGGGCCCGACCGCCCCCAATTCGACATTTGCCCGTTGCGCCTTATAATCTCGAATCAGTGCGATTCGTTTTCTCCGGCAAGTTTTACATCCTTTTCGCGATCGGCCTCGTCCCGCTGTCGCTCTCATGGAATTTCCCCGCGCTCCGGTGGGGCGTTCTGATATATGACATTTTGTTGATCGCTGTCGCGGTCGGCGATCATTTCCGAAGCCGAGGACTTATAGCGGATCTTAAAGTCAGCCGACGTTTTGAGGGCCGTTCAGCGATCGGCGACCCGACCGAGGTGAGCGTTGTGGTCGAAAACCGCTCCGCTCACGTTCTAGCCCTCCGCATCAAGGACGAATACCCGCCCGAAATGGAACTGCTCGACGACCGCGACGCCGAGTTTACCGTCGATGCCTGGTCAGAGGCCGAGTTCCGCTATCGCGTAAAGCCTACGAATCGCGGCCGGTATGAATTCGGCACGACGTCCGTGCGTTATCTTTCTCGATACGGTCTGGTCTGGAGCCAGGCTAACCTCGGTGAAGCTGAGAGCGTAAAGGTTTACCCCAATATGCGCCGTGCTCGCGAGATGGAGCTAAAAGCGCTCGGGACCCAGTCATTCATCGCCGTTCAGCGAAAGGCTGTCCGCCGGGGGGAGGGCCGCGAATTCGAGTCCATGCGCGATTACGTTCGCGGCGACGAGCTACGCCATATCTCCTGGACCGCTACCGCTCGCCGGTCTAAACTCACCACCCGGCAATATCAGATCGAGCGCGACCAGACCGTTATCGTCGCAATAGACGCCGGACGGCTGATGACCGGCCGCATCGGTGCCGAAACCAAGTTTGACACGGCGATCCACGCCGCACTTGCGCTAATGTCGGCGTGTGCCCGCGCGGGCGACAATGCGGGCCTTGTCGTTTTTGGCCGCCGCGTCCGCAAGTTTCTGCCGCCAAAACGCGGTGCCGAGCACCTCGACGCCGTGCTCGAATCGCTCTTCGATATGGAGCCCGAGCTGATCGAGCCCTCATACGCACGAGCTTTCCAGTTCATTGCATCAAACACCAAAAAGCGGGCGTTCGTCGTTGTCCTCACCGACGTCGTTGATAAAGAGAGTTCCCGTGAGCTGATAAATTCTCTCAAGCTCCTCCGCCCCCGCCACCTGCCGCTCGTCGCCACCATCGGCGACCGCGATCTTAACGCCATGGTCAGTACCCGTCCTGAGGACCTCCGCTCCGTATTCAAACAATCCGCCGCCGAAGAGATCATCCACCAGCGCGAATCAGCCCTCCGCCTCGTCGAAACACTCGGC
>DATHVL010000158.1:0-7445 GCA_035461325.1 Pyrinomonadaceae bacterium | reverse complement strand
GGAAACATCTTCGTGACCTTCAGAGCTGCCTTTTCGAAAAACTCTACGTATAGGAGGAGGTTCGAAGAAACAACCTTGCTTGGCGTCAATTGATTTGAAATTGGCTCCTATGGTCGACCTGACCCAAAATTGATATCATTTGTATTCGTATCAAACTCGGTTTGGTACGATTTTGTGTTTAATGAAAGAAAAACTTTTAAACCTCCTCGCCTGCCCCACTTGCGGCGGCGATATCCTTCTCGCTTACGCAAGTAAGTACGAGGGCAAAGAGATCATTGACGGCGTCCTCACCTGCAAAAAGTGCGACCGCGAATACAAGGTCGTCCGCGGAGTCCCGCGCTTTGCCGATCTCGGCAAGATCGAGGCCGACAAGGCCGAGACCGCCGAAAATTTCGGCTGGCAATGGACCCACTTCACGCAGGAGGATCCCAAATACAACGAGCAGTTCCTAGGCTGGCTCCAACCCGTCACACCCGACTTTTTCACGGGCAAGGTCGTCCTAGAGGGCGGCTGCGGCAAGGGCCGGCATACAAAGATCGCCGCCCAATGGGGAGCCAAAGAGGTGGTCGGCGTCGATCTCGGCGACGGTGTCGAATCCGCCTTTGCCCTCACCCGCGAACTTCCTAACGCACACATCATCCAGTGCGATATCTTCAAACTCCCGCTCAAACGTGTCTTCGATTACGCTTTCAGCGTCGGAGTGCTCCACCACACCCCCGACCCCAAAAAGGCATTCACCTCGCTCGCCTGCAAGGTCAAAAAAGGCGGCCACATCTCTGCCTGGGTCTACGGTGCCGAGAACAACGAGTGGATCACACGCTACGTCAATCCCATCCGCGAGGGCTTCACCTCAAAAATGAGCCAGCCCGTTCTCTACCAACTTTCAAAGCTCCCCACGCTTTCGCTCTTTCTGACCACAAAGCTCGTCTATCGCCCGGCAAATGTCGCGGCAAAGGGCGTCGCCAAGAAACTTTTCTATAACGATTACCTCAACCACCTCGGCACCTTCGGCTGGCGCGAACAGCACAACATTGTCTTTGATCACCTCGTCGCCCCTACGGCGTTCTATATTTCCAAGGACGAGTTCCAAAAATGGTGGGCCGATATCAAGGCCGAAGATGTCGAGATCGTCTGGCACAACAGCAATAGCTGGTGCGGTTTCGGCCGCATCGCGGGCGGTGCCGCGGCTTGCACCGCAGGAGCATGATCTTTCACCAAAATGTCTCGGCTCGTCACCGCTCGATGGTAAATGATGCCGTCGAAACCATCCTCGAAAAGGGCAACGAAACCCACTGCCGCACGATAAAGGCACTCACCCGCGGCGACACAGAGATCCGCGTCGTACCGATCCAAAAGATCAACGTCAGCGGCATCACCGGCCTCATTGACCGCCGCCGTACCAATCGGGCGATCAGCGACGATCCCGTCAGTTTTTACGAAGCCCTCGGCCACGTTCACATCACTTTTTCCGACTGGACCTTCGACACCGCCGGCCCCCGCGGCGTCGAGGGCACGCTCGTTCACGAGGGGCTCCACGCCTGCGATTTCGCCGAGATCATTTCCACGTTTTCCCGGGCCGAGACCGACCCGCTGGACATATCTGACTTCTCGCTCTACGAACTCGAACGCCGAGCCGCCGTCACCTCCGCCGAATACCTCAGCCTTATCGGCAAAGAGGATTACATCCACGAAGGAATGCAGCTCGGCCTCGTAGGCCTCGATCCCGACGGCATCCCGTTCGTCGATATCGAAGGCATCGAATCCCGCATGCAGAACGGCTATCGCGTCAACCCCTCCGATCAGGGCATCATGATCAGCCGCCTCCTCGGCATCCGCCCAAAAGGCTCCGGCGGACTGCTCGCCTTCCTCGGCTTTTAACCCAAAAATCTTGCCATCATCGCCCGTTTTGCTGTTTAATAGCTGACATGCGATATCCCAAAGCTGTCCTCTGCCTTCTCCTTTTCGTAACCGCTTCGGCGTTTTCCCAACAGCCCGACCGGACGGGCAAGGCTGATTTCGAGCGAGGGATACAGCTCATCTCCGAAGAGAAGTTCGAAGAGGCTCTCATCGCATTTCGCGAGGCGGCGCGTCGCAGTCCCAATGAACCGTCGAGCCACGCGAACATCGGCAAGCTACATCTCGTTCTCAACCGCCCGAGTGCTGCCGTGTCACCGCTAAGGACCGCCGTCCGCCTCGCACCGGACGAGGCCACGTTCCGGATCGACCTCTGCCGTGCCCTCAGCCTCACCAAAGATCACGACGCTGCGATCAGCGAATGCGAAACGGCGGTAAAGCTTGATCAGAACTCCGAACTCGCTCATTCTGCCCTCTTCGTCGCCCGCCAACAGGCCGGCCGCCCGACCGCGGAACTCCTCCGCACCGTCGACCTCGCCCTCGGACTGCTCCGCGACAGCGAGGTGCTTCTCGTCCTCGCAGCCGATCAGTATTTCCTTGCCGGAGATTATCTCTACGCCCAAGAGTTGCTCGAAAGGCTCGTAACGCTCCGCCCTCAGCATCCCGCATACCATGGCCGTCTCGCCGAAGCTTATCTGCGCTCCGGCCGCGATGCCGACGCCCTCGCCTCTGCGCGCCGAGCACTGTCGATCGCACCTGACGACTCCTTCGGCAACTTCGCGATGGGGCTTTTGTTCTATGAACTTGGCCAGCACCATGAGGCCATCGAGGCCTTCTCAAAGGTCCGCTCAACGGAACAGCGGTTAAGCTGGGCGACTTATTACCGGGCGGTGAGCCTATCGCGGATCGGCCGACGCCAAGAGGCGGTTACAGTCCTCGAAGATCTTGCTCAGCGAAACCCGGACGAGTTCCAGTATCATTACGAACTTGGAAACATCTTGACCAATCTCTCCCGTTATGAAGACGCCGCCATACCTTTGTTCAGAGCGGTCGAACTCCAGCCCGACAGCATGCCGGCAAACTCCAGCTTGGGCCTCGCTCTTTTTGAGAGCGCCCGCTATGAAGAAGCCTTGCGGTACCTCGACAAAGCCCAGGCGCTCGAACCTGCGAATGAGATCGTCGCGATGTTCATCCGCGTAACGCGTGCCCGCAGCAGTCGCGTCCCCCAGATCGATGATATGAAGCGGTTCGCAGCTGAGAATCCGACAGATGTCGAGGTGCGGCGCTCCCTTGTGGAGGTTCTTTCTTATGCACGTCGGGCTGATGAAGCTGCCGTTTACGCTAAACAGCTCTACGAACTCGACCCCCGTGACCCTGAATTATTCGTCCGGATCGGTGTCGGTTATTCGACGGCCGGCCTCCATGACGAGGCCAAGCAGGCCTTTGAGCACTCTCTATCGATCTCGGACAACCCCGCGGCGCACCTTAATCTGGGCGCACTCTACCTCAAATCAGGCGAACCCGAGAGGGCCTTCGCATCTTTTGAACGGGTTATCGCTGTGAAGCCCGATGCCGCTGATGTAATGTTCATGTACGGCATCCACCTCGCGAACCACGGCAAACGCCGTGAGGCCCTGGACATCTTAAAACGTTCGATCGCTCTCAAACCCGCGAACGGCGGAGCTATTTTCAACGCCGGAGTCCTCTCGGAAAAACTCGGTGAGCATCAGGCCGCACTCCAATATCTCGACATGCTCCGCCCGCTCGATGGGCGTCTCGCCGGCATCCTCGAACGCTGCATTAAGCTCCGCATCCTCCGCTAGACCCCGAGCCCCATCTGGTTTTACGCCTCGTGGATGTGGCAAACTATACTTCGTGGCAACAGCTTTACCCCAAGAGATGCAGCAGCACACCTACGCGATCATGGACCGCGTGGAGGACAGCCATTGGTGGTTCGTCGGCCGCCGAGCCATCCTCGAAATGTTCCTCCGAAAGATAATCCAAGATCCGAAATTCGAGATCCGAGATCCGAAATTGCTGGACATTGGCTGCGGCACCGGCGCCAATCTCGAAATGCTTTCGCAGTTCGGCACGGCTGAGGGCGTGGATGTCTCCGACGACGCCCTCGAATTCTGCCGAAAAAAAGGCCTGAAGGTAAACAAGGGCCTCGCCGAAACGCTCCCCTACCCCGACGAGAGTTTCGACATCACCACCGCCCTCGACGTCGTCGAGCATCTCGATGACGACGTCGCCGGCCTCAGAGAAATGCATCGCGTGACCAAGACCGGCGGACACGCCCTCATCTTCGTCCCTGCATTTATGTGGCTCTGGGGCGTGCAGGATGACATCTCAAATCACCGCATCCGCTACACCAAAAAACAGATCGTCGACCGCCTCACCCAAGCCGGCTTCACCGTCGAGCGTGCCACTTACGCCAACTTCACTTTCTTCGCTCCGATCCTCGGCGGCCGAACCCTGATGCGCCTCACCGGCATAAAGCCCGAATCCGAAAACAACGTCAACATCTCCGCCCTCAACGGCTTCTTCGGCAAGATCCTCTCCGCTGAGCGGCACTTGCTCAACAAGTTCAATTTTCCTTTCGGCGTCTCTATCGTCGTCACCGCACGAAAGTAAACTTCTTCCGATTTTCTCCCGCTTGTGCAAAAATAGAGTTCTATACACTTCAGCGAAAGCTGGTTTTTTTCGTCTGCGAATCGGTCGGCGCATAGGGGTGCAGGCCGGCATCGCGGTTATTTTAGAACGATAAAGGGGGATAAATGGCAAATAAAGATAGAAAGCCTGTATCAAACAGCGAAGACGCCAAAAATGCCGATCTCGAACGAGATCGCGAACGTTCCGAGGAACAGTTTCTTACTACCAACCAAGGCGTCCGCATCAACGACAATCAAAATTCACTCAAGGCCGGCGAACGCGGCGCGACTCTTCTCGAAGACTTCATCATGCGTGAAAAGATCACGCATTTTGACCACGAGCGCATACCCGAACGAATCGTCCACGCCCGGGGCTCCGCCGCCCACGGCTATTTTCAGGTGTACGAGTCGATGGCCAAATACACTTCGGCCGCGTTTCTTCAGGACCCTAGCGTCAAAACGCCCGTCTTCGCGCGTTTCTCGACCGTCGCCGGTTCACGCGGATCGACCGATCTCGCACGCGACATTCGCGGTTTCGCCGTCAAGTTTTACACTTCCGAGGGCAACTATGACCTCGTCGGCAATAACGCTCCCGTCTTCTTCATCCAGGATGCGATGAAGTTTCCGGACCTCGTCCATGCCGTCAAACCTGAACCGCATAACGAGATCCCGCAGGCCGCCGCGGCTCACGACACGTTTTGGGATTTCATCAGCTCCATGCCCGAATCCATGCACGCCATCATGTGGGCCATGAGCGATCGGGCCATCCCGCGCTCATTTCGGATGATGGAGGGCTTCGGCGTTCACACATTCAGGTTCATTAATGCTAAGGGCCGCTCTCATTTCGTCAAGTTTCACTGGAAGCCGAAGCTCGGCCTGCACTCCGTCCTTTGGGATGAGGCGACTCGCATCTCCGGCAAGGATCCCGACTTCCACCGCCGCGACCTCTGGGATGCCATCGAGGCGGGCGCATTCCCTGAGTGGGAATTCGGCGTCCAGCTTGTACCCGAAGAGGACGAGCATCGTTTCGATTTTGACCTCCTCGATCCCACCAAGATCATTCCTGAGGAGATCGTTCCGGTAAAGCGTATCGGGAAGATGGTCCTAAACCGCAACCCCGATAACTTTTTTGCCGAGACCGAACAGGCCGCGTTCCACCCGGGCCACATCGTTCCCGGCATCGATTTCACGAACGACCCGCTGCTCCAGGGACGTCTGTTCTCCTATCTCGACACACAGCTATCGCGGCTCGGCGGCCCCAATTTCCACGAGATACCGATCAACCGGCCCGTCGCTCCCGTTCACAACAACCAACGCGACGGTATCCACCGGCAAACTATCAATGTGGGTGAATCCGCTCATGACCCCAACACGCTTCGCAACGGCTGCCCGTTCCAGGCGATGATCAGCGAGGGCGGTTTCGTTTCTCACGCCGAACGTATCGACGGTGCAAAGATCCGCAATCGCAGCCAGAGCTTCCGCGACCACTTCAGCCAGCCGACTATGTTCTACAATAGCCACTCGGCCGCTGAGAAAAAGCACATTCTGGACGCCCTCCTTTTCGAATTGGGCAAGGTAAAGGCCGTCCCCATTCGCGAACGAATGGTCGGCATCCTTACCCAGATCGACAAAGATCTCGCTCGAAAGGTCGCCGAGGGCCTTGGCGTCGACTTCCCCCGAAAGCCCGAACAGCCCATCAACCGCAGCTTTGGCGCGGACACCAAGCCGGCCTCCGTTCAGCCCGTCAAGGCGGAACCGCCGGCCCCGACCTCGCCTGCGCTCAGTATGGAGAACACCGTCAAGGACACCATCGAGACACGCCGGATCGCCGTCCTTGCCTCTAACGGTGTCGATGAACGCTCTTTCGGCAAAATGAAGAAAATGCTCGAGTCACGCGGCGCCATGGTCAAGGTCGTCGCACCGCGAAACGGAAAGATCATGGGCTCGGACGGTAACGAGATAAAGGTCGACGAGACATTCGTCACCACCAGCTCGGTGCTCTTCGACGCGGTTTATCTTCCAGGCGGGGCCGAGAGCGCCGACGAACTTCTCGAAACTGCCGAGGCCATCCATTTCGTCGACGAGGCCTTCAAACAATGTAAGGCTATCGCCGCCGAGGGCGACGGCGTCCGCCTCCTCGACCTAACATACGCGGGGCGGGCAAAGGACGAAGACCCGTTCGTTTTTGCGGGCAAGGGCATCGCTGACGGCTTTATTACGGCCATCGCATCTCACCGAAATTGGGAACGCGAGCTTCGCGGCAGCGTCCCCGCTTGATCACGTAATAAGCGGCGGGTTCTTTCCCGCGCCCGCCGCTCTCTATTAAGCCGCGTCGTCCAGCGTCTGCGAGATCTTGCCGAGATTCAGGCTCCGTGCCGACGCGTTAAAGATCTCAAAATAAGTCCCGCCTTTAACATAAAGTTCGTGATGCGCCCCGATCTCCACGACCCGCCCTTCCTTCAATACATAGATCAGGTCCGAATCGATGATCTGCGAGATGCTATGCGAAATGACCACCACCGTTCGGTTCGCCTTGCTCGCGTCAAGGCTGTTCTTTATCTGCTCCGTCGCGACCGCGTCAAGGCTCGCCGTCGGCTCATCCAAAAAGATCACCCTCGGGTCCTTTAGAAACAACCGGGCGATCGCGATCCGCTGCTGCTGCCCGCCTGAAAGCAGCAACGCCTCCGACTCATACTTGTTCGGCAGCAACTCAACCTGATCGTGCAGGTACGCTTTCCACGACGCCCTCACCACGTCCTCAAACGGGGCGTCCATATCGCCGTAACGAATATTCTCCTCGATCGAACCGCGAAAGATATGATTCTTCTGCAGCACTAGCCCGATCCTCTGCCTTAGTAGCCGCGTGTCGTATTTCGCGATATCAACCCCGTCCAGCAATATCTCTCCCCTCGTCGGGGCGTAAAACTTGCAAAGCAGGTT
>DATHVL010000157.1:0-2271 GCA_035461325.1 Pyrinomonadaceae bacterium | reverse complement strand
GCAAGGTTGCGGTCGCACGCTTTTCGCGAATTCTTTCGACCCTGCTTTCATCGGGTGTGCCGATCCTGCAATCGCTTGATATTACCGCCAAGACGGCAGGCAATATCGTGATCGAGGACGCAATCCTGAAGGTTCGTGCCGGCGTCGAACGCGGTGAAAACTTTGTCGAGCCGCTCAAGGCTACGAAGGTGTTCCCGCACATGGTCGGCCAAATGATCGGCGTCGGTGAACAGACCGGTGCTCTGGACGCGATGCTCGGCAAGATCGCAGACTTCTATGAAGAAGAGGTCGACACGGCGATCGCCGATCTTCTTGCGATGATCGAGCCGATACTTATCGGTTTCCTTGGTGTCACCATCGGCGGCATCGTCATCTCGATGTATCTACCGCTCTTTACACTGATCGGCAAACTCGCCGGCGGCGGTAACTAAGTTGCTCCTTTGTCCTGGGTGTGGATAAGCGGCTCCGAAAGGGGCCGCTTTAATTTTTAGGGGTTTTGAAATAGCTGATGACGAACAAGACCGCCAGCAAAAGATCGATACCGCCCGCGGCTAACATATCTCCTGAGAGCCGGCCCTGCAGATAAAGAACCGGGGCTGCGAGGCCGAACGATAATTTTTCGAGGACCGAGATCAACATCAGGGGGCGATACCGGACCGGGTCGCGCGAGATAACCAAGAAAACGAGTTGGAAGACGAGTGCGATTCCGATGAAGCCGTAAAAGAATTCGGGATGCGTGATCGGCGGCGGATCGGTCGCTCCGATATAGCTTTCTAGAAAATACTGCGGGAGCAGAACGATGATCCCATAAACGGCGGCGACGAGGAATGTGATGCGAGCAAATCTCATAACAAGCTTCCTTGTTATTCACGCGGAGCCGACGGCCGCAAATGTATCATCCGCTCCACATATTTTGCGATGACGTCGGCCTCCAGGTTTACGGCGTCGCCGGGCTTGAGGGTGGATAGATTCGTCTGTTCCCAGGTCTTCGGGATCACTGCGATGTCGAAGTGCATGTCGGCCAGGCGGGCGACGGTGAGGCTTATCCCCTCGACGGCGACCGAGCCTTTTTCTACAAGATACGGTGCGATATCCGCGGGGAAGCCGATACGGACCGTCCAAAACTCGCCGTTCGATTCGGCCGAAAGAAATTCGCCGCGGGCATCGACGTGGCCCTGAACGATATGCCCACCAAGGCGCGTCGCGGGCGTCACGGCCCTTTCAAGATTGACGCGAGAGTCGGGCGCGAGGCGGCCAAGCGTCGAGCGGTCCAGCGTTTCTTTTGAGACATCGGCCGCGAATGACCCGGGCCCGACGTCCAAGGCGGTGAGGCAGACGCCGTTCACGGATATAGAGTCGCCGTTTGCGGTGCCCTCGACAACGGTCGATGCGTTGATGACAATGCGCGCGTTATCGCCCAGATGCTCGATCCGGGCGACGCTGCCGAGTTCTTCGATAAGACCGGTGAACACGGCTTAAAACCAAGGCTTCTTGTTTACGATGTAGGTCTGAACGAATTCCTCGTCAGATTTCGTTAGATAGATGATCCCTTCCACAAGGCCGAGTATCCCGGGAATAAATAACAGAAACGAGCCTATTCCGCAGGTGACGATAGCGAGGATGAAGGCCACGCCGAACATCGCAAGATAGATGATGCCCTCTTGCTGATAGCCGAGGATGAACTTGTGGATCCCGAGCCCGCCAAGCAGGATGCCGCAGATGCCCGCGGCGATCTTTTTATCGGCACCGGGAAGTTTTGTTTGCCCGTAACCGGCCGCCGGCTGCATCGGCCCCTGATTGAATGAGAGGGACGTGCCGCAGTTTGTGCACGTCTGGAAGTTTCCGGGATTCTGGGAGTGACAGTTCGGACAAGTTACGTAATTTGTGGCCATATGCTAAGTGGTTGACTCCTTTGAGGTGAAACGAACTTAGTATTATTCAGAGAGCGCCGTTTGTCAAAGTTAAACCTATTCGCCCGACGTCCGTTGTCATCCTCGTGCTCGAATGGAATAATCGACTCTTTGCAGCGATCATGATGACAGACGCAAACGCACAACAAGATCAGCCACCCCGCCTTCGCAGAACGCACGACGGCAGGGTCGACAGCGCTTCGCTTGCCGACCTGATCGAGTGGTTCCTGAACTTTGACGAAAGAACCGCCCGAGTGCGGCATCCGATGGTCGAAGAGTTGTTCCAGTGGAAGCAGGCGGACGACGCAGCCCAGGGGATCGCTACGTATCCCTTTGAAAATGCCGAGGCGCGCTTTGCCAT
>DATHVL010000156.1:0-12727 GCA_035461325.1 Pyrinomonadaceae bacterium | reverse complement strand
AAGCGGGTCAGGCGGCAATTGCGCCTTCGCCCGTACGCATCGCGGTACTTATTTCTCTTACGCACTTTACAAGATATCGAACATTATCGACCGGGGTTTTCGGCAGGATACCGTGGCCAAGATTGAAAATATGCCCCGGGTCCGCGCCATAGCTTTGAAGCACCCGCGCCGTCTCTTTACGGATCTTCTCTTTCGGCCCGAAAAGCACCGTCGGGTCCAAATTTCCCTGCAGAGCCTTGTCGCTGCCTGTCACCGGCCGAACATCTCCGAGATTACGGGTCCAATCAACCCCGATCACATCGCATTTAAGGCCACGCAGAGATTCGAAAGACCCTATCCCTTTGGCAAAGACGATGACCGGAGCGCCGTTCGTCTCGATCTGCTCGCATATATAACGAATATACTGAAATGAAAATTCCTCAAGATCGCCCGGCGACAACAGGCTCGCCCAAGTATCGAAGATCTGAACCGCGTCGCATCCGGCAGCGATCTTCGCATTCAAATATTTGACGACCGCGTCGGCGAGCATTTTCAGAAGCCTGTGTGCAGCTTCGGGCTCGTTATAGATAAAGCTCTTGATAACATCATAATTCTTCGAGCCCCTGCCCTCGACCATATACGCGGCAAGCGTCCACGGCGACCCGGAAAAACCGATCAGCGGTACGCGGCCGTCGAGTTTTTCCTTTGTCATTCGGACCGCTTGCATAACATACGCCAACCGGTCGACAACATCGTTCGATTCCAGCCGCTCAATGTCGGCTGCCGTGCGTAATGGGCTTTCGAAGACGGGACCTATCGACTCAACGACATCGAGTTTCATCCCCATCGCTTCGGGGATCACCAATATATCTGAAAACAGTATCGCTGCGTCGGTGCCGATAATATCGATGGGCTGAACGGTCACTTCGCTGGCGAGTTCCGGCGTTTTGCACATCGTCAAAAAATCATGCTTTTCACGTATCGCCCGGTATTCGGGCAGATAGCGCCCGGCCTGACGCATTATCCAGATAGGCACACGCTCGACGTCCTGCCGCTGACACGCTCGAATAAAAAGTGATTCGTCGCTCAATCGGTACCTCCACCGCGCTTTCGCAAATACTCTACAATTTCAGCCGCAAATACGGAGCCCTCAGAGATCGATGCGATAAGGTGAACCTGCACCCCGCGTTCTCGCAAAGCCAGTGCGGTCGTCTCGCCGATCGACCCGATCGATACATTGGCTAACCGATCGAGCCCGATCTGCCTGTCAAAACTCTCTATGCCGCTTGGGCTGAAAAAACACACCATCCCGATCTGTTCCGCGTCGAGGTCTCTTAGGATCGATTCTTTTAATTCACCCGGAACCTCAACATCGATCGTGCGATAAACCGTCGCCTCTTCCACCCGGGCAATTCCGCTCAGCCGTTCCGGTATCGTCCTCAACGATCTCTCTCCTCGAATGAACAATACGCGAGACCCCCTAAAGCTTTCGATGCCGAGTACATCCAATAGCTCACTTGCGCTGGATGCTCGGTCGTCAAATCGCAGCTCTAACCCGGTGTCTTTTAGAATATCAAAACTACGGCGGCCTAGAATAATGAGCCTTCCACGGAATTTGGCCTTTATCTTTTCTGCATATCGCACGAGTACACCGGCGGCCGAGTGGCTCGTAATAAAGATCGCGTCGAAATCGTCGATACCGTCGATGATCTTTTCGAGATCCGTGAGGTCGTCGACCGACTCCGTTTGTATGACGGGGCAGTTGATAACCGGTATCTCTCGAGTCTCCAGGATCCGGGAGAGATCATCTTGCTGACGCAATACGAGGACGGATCTCATCAATCTCCCTCGCTTCGCGCCTCGAGCAATATTTCCGATGCCCCCCGGTCGATACAGATCGCCGCCAGCCTTTGCCCGATCGACACGGCTTCCTCAGGGACTCCGGTTATCGTTTCGCGGATCACGTTAGAACCGTCGAGACTGCCGACGAACCCGTCCAACCGGACACCTCCGTCGACGCAAACCGCGTGTGCTCCTATCGGGACCTGGCATCCGCCCTCGAGCTCTCGAAGAAAGGCCCGCTCAGCGGTAATGCACAGCTCGGTGTCAGCATCATTTATCTTATTCGCGAGATCGAGAACTTCGCCGTCTGTCGCACGCGCCTCGACGGCGATCGCTCCCTGCCCCACCGCGGGGATCATCTCGCTCACGGGAATGACCTGAGCAATGTGCTCATCGAGCCCCAAGCGGTGCATCCCGGCGAAAGCGAGGATCATTGCATCGAGATCTGACGCAAGAAACTTTTCTATTCGGGTGGGGACATTTCCGCGAATATCGGAGACCTCAATATCGGGGCGCAAATTGAGCAGCTGGCTCTTGCGGCGCAGGCTGCCGGTGGCTACGCGTGCATCACCCGGCAGTGCACTGATCGATCTCGCATTCTTTGAGATCAGCACGTCGTGGGGTATTTCGCGCGAGGTAACGGCGCCTATGCTCAGGCCGTCCGGCAGTGTTGTGGGAAGGTCCTTGAGGCTATGGATCGCGAGGTCGATCTCACCGCTCATCAAAGCAGATTCGATCTCTTTGGTGAATAATCCTTTGTCGCCGATCTTTGAGAGAGCGGTGTCCAGAATGCGGTCGCCTGTGGTCTTGATGGTACGGATCTCGAATGTCAGATCAGGAAACCGAGTCTCGAGGCTCGCTTTTACGTGGTTTGCCTGCCAGAGCGCCAACTCGCTGCCGCGGGTTCCGATGATGATCTTGCGGTTCAAAGCTGCTGACCTGAGGATACTGATGCCGCCCGCATCTCCACCAATCGGTTAACCACCGAGGCATGGCCCGCAAAGGTCTCTGCCCCATCATTGAGAGCCAGTTTGTGGACCCATGACAGATTTGCGAACAGAAACTCCTTGACACCGACGATCTCCTTAAGAGTAACGGCGTCCGGCTTCGCTCCGCATTTCAGCGGGGCGGGCAAGAGGGGAAGTGAGTAATACCAGATGAGAAACTCCGTCATCTCGTCCTTGATCATCGCCTTGGTCTGTGGAACATCCTCAAGGCGGCGCCGGTAATTCGAATCTACGATCTGGGAGAGTTCGTCAACGTTCTTTAGATGCACACCCGGCAAGCTCCCGACGTCTGCGGCGATGTTCCTTGGAACGCCGAGATCGATGAGCAGCAGCTCCGTCGTTCGTCCGAAAACATCCTCCCGGCTCAAAATGGGAAGAGGTGACGTAACGGAGCTGATCACCACGTCCGCCTCCGACATCCGGGAGCTGATCTGATCGAATTCGATAGCTTCGCCGACACGCCCTGTCCGCGACAATAATTCATGCGCGCGGCTAACCGTTCGGTTCGCGATGATCAGCTTACCGACTTTCCGTTTCGCGAGAGCCTCCGCCGCAAGTGTCGACGTGGCACCGGCACCGATCAGCATCACGGTCTTGTCCGTGAGCCCGTCGAAGTGCCTATCGGCGTACTCGGCCGCGGCAACGCTGACTGAGATCGCCCCTCGATGCAGGCGAGTTTCGGTGCGCGCCCTTTTGCCTAGCTTGAAACTTCGTTGGAATAGCTGGTGGACGATCTTGCCGGTGGAGTTATGCTGTTCGGCAAGGGCGTACGCTCTGCGGATCTGCCCGAGTATCTGAGCATCACCGACGACGCGCGAATCGACGCTGGTTGCGACCTTGAAAAGCTGGAGGCATGCGGCACACGAAACGACTCCGAAAAAATGCTCGCGGGCCACATGCTCGTCGGCCCCCTTAAAGTCGATGAGGAGGTCTTTGTAAAAATCGAGCCCGATATCGGTTCGCGTTGTTACGCCGTAGATCTCCGTGCGGTTGCACGTCGAAAGGACCACTACCTCGGACAACGTTTCTTTGAGCTTACTAACAAGGGCCGGGATCTCGTCGGGCTGAACATAGATACGCTCGCGCACCTCGACCGGTGCCGTATTATGGTTCATTCCAACTGCAAATAAAACGGATTGTCCGCTTTCCATCATCCTTTAGAATTCGTTTGTAAGAGAGTAGTATTTTTCGCCTAAGACCACTGTGATCTGCTAAAGAATCGTCCCGTTAATAAAATATTACCAAATCTAAAGCGTTATGCACGGTGACCGTTATCACCAAGGGACTAATTTGTAATAGTAGCCAAGATTAATCCGTCCCGTGCCTAACCGATAACGCGTATTGCGGATCTGAATTTGTTAATGTTCGAACGAATTTATCGATCCGCGGCCAAATGGCTTTGATCTTCATTCCCCGCGGGGAAGAACATCACGGCTTTGACGCCGGGCAAATCAAATAGACGACTTATTTTTCCAGGACTTCGCGGACCTTGCTGCTGAGGCTGTCGGGGGAAAACGGCTTTTCGATGAATGCGATATCTGCGTCAGAGACTTCGCGATTCGCTATAGTATCGTCCGTGTAGCCTGACATGAACAGGACCTTGATGTCCGGGTGTGAAAGGATCACCTTTTCTTTTAACTCGAACCCGCTCATCTTCGGCATTATGATATCCGTCAGGAGCATATTGATCCGATCGGGATAGGTGCTGCAGATCGCGAGTGCGTCCTTTCCGTTCTCTGCTTCCAGCACCTTGTAGCCATCGGCCGAAAGGATCGCATCGACGAGCTTGCGTACTACTTCTTCATCCTCGACCAGTAGTATTGTTTCCGTTCCGGGGTGCTCCTTTTCATCGCCACGCAACCATTTGGAATCCTCAGCCGGCTCATCGACCCGCGGCAAAAAGATCTCGAATCGCGTGCCGTTTCCGACCTCGCTGTAAACCATTATGTCGCCGCCCGACTGTTTGACGATGCCGTAGACCATCGATAGGCCGAGGCCCGTGCCTTTGCCGACCTCTTTGGTTGTAAAAAATGGTTCGAAGATCTGCTGCTTCGTTGTGTCGTCCATTCCGTGGCCGGTGTCGGACACGGTCAGCCTCGAGAAAGGCCCCGGATCGATCGCAAGCTTATTGCTGATGTAGTCTTTGTCGAGATAAACGTTCTTCGTCTCAATAGTCAGGCTGCCGCCGTCCGGCATTGCGTCACGGGCATTGACCGCGAGGTTGACGATAACCTGCTCGACCTGTCCCGGGTCGGCCCTGATATTGCCAAGGCCGGTGTCAAGGACCGTTCGCAGCTCAACGTTCTCGCGAATTATTCGGCGAAGCATTTTCTCCAGATTGTTGACCACTGAATTGAGGTTGTGAACTACCGGCCTTAACACCTGCTTGCGGCTGAAGGCGAGCAGCTGGTTGGTCAATTCCGCCGCCCGGTCGCCGGCCTTTTTTACTTCCTCGATGTTGCGCCTCAGCGGTTCGTCCGCCGACATCCGTCTCAACGTCAGGTCGCTGTAACCGTTGATCGCCGTGAGCAGATTATTGAAATCGTGGGCGATGCCGCCCGCGAGGACGCCGACCGCCTCCATCTTTTGCGACTGGCGAAGCTGCTCGCCCTGTATCCGTTCGATATCCAGCAGGCGAACATTCTCGATCGCGTTGGCCGCCAGATTGGCCGCCATCTGCATTGCCGTCGCATGGTTCTCCTGAAACGCCGCCCTTCGCGTGCTCTGCACCTCGACCCCGCCGACGACCTTTCCCATCACTGACATCGGGACAACCAGGGAAGATTGCGGCAGTACGGTCTCATCTCCGTTTCCGAAATTGACAACCGGCTGGCCCTGCATCGCACTCTGAAAATCGTCGGTAATGATAATTTCGCCGGATGCCACGGACCGGCTATGCGGACTGTCGCTCATGCTCATCGGCGGCAAGGTGGACGCATCGATCTTGACCTCATCGCTCCAGGCATAGACGGCAGTGCGCGTTTTTTGGCTCGCGTCGAAAAGCGAAATAAACAATCCGTCCATCCCGGTCGATACGAGTGCAAATTCGCGAAGCTCTTCAAAGATCGTATCCAGGTCACGAGCGTCACCAAGGGCCAGGGCAAGTTTTGCTACTCGAGTTAACAGCAGCCCATAATCGCGGATCGCCCGCTGGTCTGACTCTCTCAATGTCGCTTCAGCAACCTTGCGTTCGGTTATGTCCCAGTTGACGCCGATAAAACGCAGGGCCCTTCCGTTCTTATCGCGAAGTACCTTTGCACTCGATTCTAAATGACGTATCTCTCCATTCGGCCACACTACGCGAAATTCCGAGTGGAAGTCGCCCGGCCCCTTCATTGCCCTCGCGAGCTCCTCAATAACTCTCACGTCATCATCCGGATGGTGGTTGAGATTCCACGTATCCCTTAATCCGCTGAAGTCCTCGTCGTGGTTACCGTAAAGGTCATACATCCGGGAATCCCACTTTATCGAGTCCTCGACGAGGTCCCAGTCCCAGATACCGATGCTCGCCGCTTCGGTCGCGAGAGTTAGCTGCTCCCGGCTTTCAACCATCTGGGTCTGCGCTCGCATCCGTTCGGTAATATTGTCGAACACCGCAACAAAACTCTCCCTTTCGGAGCTGTACACCGTAATGGAAAGCCAGGCGTCCAACGGACCGATATATGTCTCAAATTTTTCGGGCTGACCCGTCCGGGCCACTCGGCCGTATGTTTCAAAGATCTCCGGGTTTGCCTTCGCAAGACCGGGGATGACTTCACTGACTTTTTTTCCAACCATGTCATACAGCCCTGTGAGATCCTTAAAGGCGCCGTTGACCTCGGTGTAAATAAAATCTGTAAGTTCGTCTCCGTCAAATACCGTTTCGCAGTAGGCATAGCCCTCGATCATATTTTCGAAAAGCGAATGATAACGGGCTTCACTTTTCTGAAGGGCTGCTTCGGCTTGTTTCCGGCTCGAAATATTTTGGATCGTACCTCTATAGCCGAACACTCTACCGTTCGTATCGTTCGACGCCTCGCACATCGCTTGAACGTAAACGCGCTCGCCGTCCGGCCGCAGGACCACCAGTTCGTACTCTTGTGTCTCACCCGATTCCACGGCGGAGCGGAGCTTTCGGTCCACCATCTCCCTGCTCGCTGGATCGTACATTTCCCGCATCTCTTGATAGCTTGACGGCGGGCCGAGGTGCGGATCGCGGCCATGGATGTCGAAAACCTCCGGTGACCAGGTCACCGCGCCCGTTTCAATGTCCCATTCCCAGTCGCCGATCTTCCCGATGCGACGGGCGTCGGTGAGCCGCTGCAGCGTCACCTGGATCTCTGCCTCGGCGTGCTTTTTGTCCGTTATGTCGGTAACGATCCCGGCCAAGCGGATAAGCTCGCCGTTTGAATCTTTAACCTGAAACCCTCTAGCCCGCACCCAACGCTGCTCCCCATCGGGCCGAATGATGCGAAACTCGATCTCTATCTGAGGCCGGTCATTCATAAGACCTGCGTAGGCTTGTTTTACATTTTCGCGATCCTGCAGGAAAATGAGGTCCTGCCATTCGTGGGGATCGGCGTAATCGTTTCTCAATTTCCGGCCCCAGATCTTTTCGTACGCGGGACTTATATAGTAGATCTTTTTCATGTCCGGCGACCGGATCCAGAAAACGTCGGAAATGTTATCGGCAAGCTGATGAAACTTTTCTGAGCTCTCGCGTAGATCTACTTCGTCCGATTTCTGCTTTGTTACGTCGCGTACGAATCCTTCAAAATATTCGGTTGCGCCGTTAGGCCCCTTTACCGCATGCGCCGTGAGCTGGATCCAGATCGGCGAACCGTCCCTTCGCCGCCACTGCAGCTCGATATCCTCAACCAGACCCGTCTCCCCGTAACGGTCGAAAAGTTCGCGGCGATCGTTGGGATCAAAATAGATATCGGCAAAGTTCTTTCCTAGAAGTTCGTCAGCCGAGTCGTAACCCAGCATATTCGCGAAGGTCGCGTTCGCGGTTGTGAGCGTTCCGTCATATTGCGACTGATAGATGCCGACCGGTGCCAGCGTGAAGAGGCGCTGGTATTTATGCTCTGAGGCAATTCGAGCCGCCTCGCCGGCCTTTCGCTCTGAAATATCGCGGGCGATCCCCTGTACTCCGATCGGGATGCCATCTTCGTAAATTATTCTTGAGTTGACCTCGACAGTTACCCCGCGACCATCTTTTGTCCGAAGTTCGACTTCATGAGTTGGGGCCTCTTTGCCCGCTAGTTTTGCGGCGATTATATTCTTCGCTGTCCCGATCTCCGCTTCAGGGATCGCATCGGCAATATTCATCGACAAAATTTCGTCTTTCGTAAAGCCGGTGATGGTTTCAGCAGCCCTATTGACGGCGGTATATTTGCCCGTAAGATCGTGTGTGTAGATTATGTCGAGAGCATTTTCTACTAGTTCGCGATATCGCTCCTCCGAGTCCTGAAGTGCCTCGATCGTTCGTTTTCGGTCGGTAATATCACGGATGATGCCGGTGAATAGCCGTCGCCCATTTTGGACAAACTCCGAGAGTGAGAGCGTGATGGGAACCTCATGGCCGTCTTTGTGACGTCCCTTGAGCTCAACATGTTCCCAGGCGTCGTGATCGGCACCGTTTTTTTGAGCCGGATCGACGCTCGCCGTTTGACGATGTGATAGATACTCGTGCACCAACGTCGTCAGCGATGTCCCTGTGATCTCATCGGCCCTGAAACCAAATACCCTTTCGGCAGCCGGATTTACGAATAGGATCGTGTTTGTGTCGTCAATGGTAAATATGACGTCGGGCGCGGTTTCTACGACGCTGCGGAATCGTTCCTCGGATTCGCCAAGAGCCTGATCACTGCGTTTACGGTCGATCGCCAAAGCGACCTGATCCCCGATCGAGGTCAGAAACGCGAGGTCGCTTTCGGAGTAAGCATTTTCCGCTTCATAATGCTGCACGGCGAGGACGCCGATCGTGCGGTCCTGGGTTCGAAGCGGGACTCCCATCCACGACGGCGAAAAGCTTCCGATCTGATCCGCCTCCCCGGCGTCGATCACAGCCTTTTCCGTGCTCTCGGTTATGAGCAGCGGCTTGCCGGTTCGCAAAACGTAATCGCTAAACCCCCTGCCCCCGATGCTCGAGGCGGGGCGCGGATCGTATTTGTCCACCCAGAATTCGAAGCTCACGCGTTCAGTGCTGCCCTCACGAAGCATTACAAAACAATTCTCGGCATAGATCAGTTCGCTGATCGAATCGTGCACCAGACGCAGAAATTCGTCGAGATTCGGCGTGGAGATCACGCCCTCCATTATCTGGGCCAGAATACGCCGTTCGTCTTCGGCCCGTTTTCGCGCCGTTATGTCCATTGTTCCCCCCCGCATCCCTACGCGCCGTTTCTCGCCCTCTACTACAGATAGCTCGCGTTTACTGAATCCGAAGACCAGCGCGACGAGAAAGGCGGATACGATCACAAAAGTGGTGAGTTGATAGGTATGATTGAGGTTCGGGGCGAAGGAATAAACGGGCGGTATGATGAAATAGATACACGCGACGGTCGATAGTAAAAGGGCTGCGAAGCCGGGCAAGCGTCCTGCGTAGCGGGCCGTGACAATAACCGCTGCGAAAAACAGCACGAACGGCATGCCTTCCCATAAAATATCGATGGACGCGGTGATCAGCAGGGCGACTGTTGAGGTTGCGAAAGCGAGCCCGAAACCGGCCGCCGGTTTTCTTAAATGCTCCAATATTGTCGACTCCGGCATATCTGCTTATCAGGCGCTAATGGATGCGCTCCGGTACGAAATCGCGCGGGAACGATCATCAGCCGTTCTGCGAGCCGGTATGGAGCGATCTCCGTACCCATCTCTCTATGTTCTGCCACGAACGCGTTATCGTCTGTCTTGGGAGAACCTCCGGAAGACAGAACACTCGGATCATTCTTCGAAACTTTGTTGTGATTCGGAAATGACAGATTAGAACAGGGGGCTTGGGGGCGGCTTCTTAGCGACCTGCGACCTAATAGGAGATCGCCTATTTCGATCACTGTGTGGTAATTAAATTATGGAGCAAAACTCGTCGATTGTCAATAAATAATCTTTATGACAATCATTAAATCTATAAATAGAACGCTAGTTCAAACACGCTCCAATCGCTCAAACGATCACCTACCCGTCGGGATGTCTGCCGCGTCTGCTTTGGCAGGTGCGATGGTGCGGAAGGCACGCCGCTTTTGAGCGTCGTTCACCGCATGAAAGCATTTGGTACGGGCCGGTCGCCCGGAAGCCCGAAGGTCGTGATCATCGTACCGGATGTAGACCCGTGCATGTACCATGTAGCAGAGGAATCCCGGAACACGGCGGCGTCGATCCGGCCATCGCCGTCGTAATCCCCGGGCACGGGAATATCGCTGCCGAGGCCAAAAGGAAAGGCGTAATACGCATGATCCTCACTTCTCAAGATGTACCATCCCCCAGTAGAACTAAAGAAGGCGATATCCGCTTTTCCGTCCCCTGTATAGTCGCCGGGTACCGGCTTTGAGTCTGACGATCCAAACTGGGCCGCGAGCAATCCTTCTGACGAACGTTGAACCCACCATTCTGCCCCCACATCTCCGTTCGGCCTGAAAATGCCGATGTCGGCGATCCCATCACCATCGTAGTCCGCCGGAACCGGCACATCTCCGGCCAGGCCGAATTGAGTCATAGTGACTCCACCATCGCTGGAGCGCAGAATATACCAAAGGGATGAACTCGGGCGAAAAACGGCGATATCATCCTTGCCGTCCCCGTCGTAATCTGCGGGAACCGGAACGTCGCCTGCTAACCCAAAATTGATCGCCGTGAATTCATCGAATGCGGAAGTATACAGATACCAGACGCCTGTGGATGGGCGAAACACTGCAATGTCTGAAAGACCGTCACCATCAAAATCAGCAGCGGACGGAATATCTTCTGGTAACCCGAAATGGAACGCTCGAACGGACCCTGAGTGGCTGTTTAGTCGGTACCAAGTACCCTCCGACGGACGAAATACTCCAATGTCCGTCTTGAGATCACCATCGAAATCGTAGTGTTGTTTTGCAAGTCGGGTAGCCGGATTGAAGCGGGCAAAGCCATGTCTGACCGTTCCGTTCACCCCGTTGTATTGACCGCTTGCAATAATGCGATCGCCGGTATGCATTTCGAGTTTGTAGACAGCGCCTTGCGAGTTGTTTTGCACGATCTTCCCGGGGTCAAATCGGAAGTCTAAAGTGCCGTCTTCCATTAGGCGCAGCAGTGAACTCCGTTGGGATGCATCGATGTCACTCGAAACCGTACCACCAAGTATAATGCGATTCAACGAATCTGGGGCGATCGCTATTACGTTACCTGAGATCCTAGGCTGCCTGAATGAAGGGTCTAGGGTGCCGTCGTTAAAAACTCTTACAATGCTACGTCGTGGTATCCCGTTAAAAATAGTAAAGTTGCCAACGACATATATCCGCCCTGCGTGATCGGTAAGAAAATCGTTCACGCTGCCGTTCGTCCCGTCCCCAATAGCGAAGCTTTCGTCGATGGTCCCGTCGGTGTTAAGACGCACCAAGTTCTTAACGGGCACTCCGTTTATGGAGCTAAACGCGCCGCCAACGAGGATCTTACCGTCTGCTTGAAGCTTGATCTTGCTTACCACTAGGCCGGGTGCACCCAGTTGCGGCGTAAAAGAATTATCGAGACTTCCGTCAGGGTTCAGTCTAGCGATTCGCAGCCGCGAAACCCCGTTGACGCTAGTAAAATTCCCTCCGATAAGTATCTTGCCGTCGCCCTGGACCGCGATGGAAAAGACGTGTTCTAAAGTTCCGATCTGGGCATTGAAACCAGTGTCCAGCTCACCGTCGGGCAGTATTCGCCAAATGCCCTTGCTGGGCACACGGTTAAAATCGCTCCCGGTATAGCCGCCCAGTAAGATCTTTCCCTCGGGCTGGGGCTCGATCACCCGTATCGAGTTGTCCACCCGAGGGTCGATCTGAAATGAACTATCGACCGTTCCGTTTTCGTTGAGTTTTCCGACGAAACGACTTGAGTCAGCCCCTAATATGTCGAATCGTCCACCCACCATAACCTTATTATCCGGCAGGACCTTGAATGCTTCTATGAACGAGTAATTTCCGAAAAACGCTTGGAAGCTCGAGTCATAGCTCAGATCGGGATTCAGCATCCCGATACCACCGCGGCGATAGTTGGCAATGGAGGGGAATTCGCCGCCGACAAGGATCCTTCCGTTATCAAGTTTGCGCAATTCGCGTACAGTTCCGCGATTTAACCAATCTCCTACATTTACCTCGAAGGACTGATCTACTGTCCCGTCTGTATTAAAAAGGCATAGACCGTATCTGAGTGTAAGTTGGCCGTTAACCCGAAATCCACCAAAATTCCCGCCTAAAAGCGGCTTATTTTGCGCGTTTAGTGCTACCGCATAGACGAGGCCGCTTGATGCGCTCACGAAGGTATTGAACGTGGTGTCGAGTGTGCCGTTCTGATTTAATCGAAGGACGGCAGTTTCCGCCATACGGCCAACGACATATAATTTGCCGTCGGGAAGCATTGCAAGATCAAAGATCTCATTCGAAGAAACCGGAACGCCGGGTTCAAAAGCTTGGTCGAGATCTCCGTTGACATGTATCCGAACGACTCCGTGGCGTGCGACGCCTTGGTAAGAGTTGAACTTTCCAACCAAAAATATCTTACCGTCCGGCCTAACCAGAGCGTTATAAACGATAGCGCTGTCAAGTCCAAGACCTACCGTAAACGTATGATCTAACGTGCCGTCTGGGTTTAACCGTGCGAGCCGGTTCCGCGATACTCCTTCGAGCTCGGTGAAAGTCCCGCAGATGATGACCTTGCCGTCCGGCTGCACAGCGAGGATCTTGACG
>DATHVL010000155.1:0-7918 GCA_035461325.1 Pyrinomonadaceae bacterium | reverse complement strand
GAACTCAATTCGGGCGTTATGAGATCCGCTCCAAGATCGGCGAGGGGGGCATGGGCGAGGTCTATTCCGCCCTCGACCGCGAACTCGACCGCAGCGTCGCAATAAAGCTTCTCCCATCAGAGTTTACGCTCGATGCCGATCGCCGAAGCCGTTTCCGCCAAGAAGCGAAGGCCGTCTCGGCGCTAAATCATCCGAACATCATTACGATCTATGAGATCGGCGAGAACGAACACGGCAGCTATCTCGCGACCGAGTTCGTTGAGGGGCGCACGCTCCGCGAGGTCCTAAAGAACGAATCGCTAACGCTTCCCCGGATACTCCGCATCGTCGAGCAGGCCGCCAACGCGCTAGTCGCGGCACATCAAGCGGGCATCGTCCACCGCGACATCAAGCCCGAGAACATCATGGTGCGGAGCGATTCGATCGTTAAGGTGTTGGATTTCGGCCTCGCAAAGCCGATCAATCCGGATAACGGCGATACCGCCGAGAACAAGACGCTGCCCGGCACCGTAATGGGGAGCGCCCGATATATGTCGCCCGAGCAAGCTCGGGGCCGCGATATCGACGAGCGTACCGACATTTGGAGCCTAGGCGTCGTGCTTTACGAAATGCTCATCGGTTCCGTACCGTTCGAGGGCGATACCACGGCCGACACCATTGCCGCCGTCGTCTATAAGGAACCGGAGCCGATCAGTGACCTGCTGCCGAATCTCCCGCCCGAGCTGGGCCGGATCGTCCGCAAGGCGCTTCAGAAAGACCGCGACGAGCGGTATCAGGACATCAAGGATATGTCCCTCGATCTAAAAGAGCTGCTGAATGACGTCGAGCGTGCCAATAGCGGCTCTACGCGCACGAGCGGCTCGATATCGTCACCTGATTTCCTGGAGAATCCGACTGTCATCCATCGAACCGTGAGCGCGAATCACCGGACCGAGGCGCACAGCACACGATATTCGGGACAGGTTACCGGCGCTGAGCGAGCCTTCGGTTCGCCCCTGCGAAAAGCCGTTGCCGCCGTACTGGGCGTCATGCTGTTTGTCGCTGTCGGTGTCGGAATTTACGCATGGTACGGCGGAGAAAACGGGCTGGCCCGCACGGCATTTGACCGTCCACAGATAACCCGTGTCGAAACGGACGGCAGCGTTATGCTGCCGGCGATCTCCCCCGACGGACGCTATGTCGCTTATGTCAGCGGCGAGTTCGGCAGCCGGAGCGTGGTCGTTCAGCAGATCTCCACCGGCAGCACGATCACTCTTGTGCCGCCGACAAATCTCAGCTTGCAGAGCGTCGTATTTTCGCCAACGGGCGACCACGTTTACTACACGCAGATGACGGGCGATATGTCGGTCGCAACGCTTTACCAGGTCCCGACGCTCGGCGGCCAGCCAAAGAAACTTATCGAGGATATCGACAGCCCGATCACCTTCTCGCCCGGCGGCGATAAGTTTGCGTTCATCAGGCACGTTCCCCAATCGAATTCTGATCTCATCCTGATCGCAGACGCGGAGACGCTTGAGGTACAACCACTCATCTCTTCGGAGGAGACGGATTACGATTTTTTCACATTTCGAGCCGCGTGGTCGCCCAAGAGCGACGCGATCCTGATCGGTGCGGGCCGTCGGCAAAGCGGATTTGTGACCGGGACGGATGTCGTTTCGATCTCCGTTGCCGACAAGACGGTTCGCCGGGCAGTGGATCAAGACTTTTTCACGGTTAACAACTTTGCATGGTTCAGCGACGGGTCCGGGTTTGTCTTCACAGGCCGCGCGGCCCAGAACGATCCTGTCCAAATCTGGAAAATGGGACTCGACGGCGGTGGTTTGCATCCGCTCACGAACGACACTAATGACTACGTCGATCTCGGCATTTCGGCTGATGGCCGTAACCTTGTCACCATCAAGGGCGACACAAGCGGCGGATTATGGCGGGTCGATCGCGGGAGCGGTGCCGCCTCCCAGCTAACCCCCGACAGCCGCACGATAGAGGGAAAATACGGCATCACACAGCGTCCTGACGGGTCGCTCGTTTTCACCCGTTTTCAGAACAAGGAGGCGGACATTTGGATCGCGGATGCTGAACTAAAAGAGCAGAAGGTCCTGATCGACGACACCGGCTTTGCGGTAGACCCGAAATTTACGCCGGACGGCAAATTCCTCGTCTTTAACCTGCAAAAGGACAAGCGTTCGCGGATCTGGCGCGCAAATGCCGACGGCACAAACCCGGTCCCATTGACGCCGGAGAGCAGTGAAAACGTCGATTACAGCCCGCAGATGGTCGCGGGCGGCTCAGCGGTCATTTTTCAACGGCAAACAGCAGATAAGGAACGATTCAAGTTAATGAAGGTTTCGATCGACGGCGGAGAGCCCGAGGTCTTCTACGAGCGGGACGATCTGGGGATCTTTAATCCCCGCCTGTCGCCCGATGGCAAACGAATCGCCTTTACCAGCTACGATCTGAAGCACTTCAATAAGAGGCTGCACACGGCGACGGTCGTTGACGGAAGCTTCGGAGAGATCGTCACCACGGTCGATCTGAACCTGATCAACGATTTTGCCTGGTCGCCCGACAGCCGGGAATTGACGATAGTCTCAAACCGCAGCGGTACACAGAATCTTTGGCGATTTCCGGTGGACGGCGGCGAACCGCGTCCGATCACTGAATTCAAGTCCGGCCGGATCCTGAACTTTGCGTGGTCGCGCGACGGCTCATCGCTTTTCGTCGCCCGCGGAACCACACGCAATGAACTGATCATACTCCGCGACGGCGTGGCCGAACTTAGCCGCAAGTCGAAAGTTCCCGGTCGCGGGGCGTCACTCTAGCTTCTCTCTTTTTTACAGCCCCGCCCTTTTGACTCGTTACCAGTGCGACCGATCCGACGATTATCGCCGCCCCGATCATCATCTGCCCGGTCAGCGATTCGCCCGCTATGCCCCATCCCAGGATAACCGCGACCACCGGATTGATGTATGCATAGGTCGAGACCATCGTCGGCCGTGCATTTTTCAGCAGCCAGCTGTACGCCGTAAACCCGATCAGCGAACCGAAAACGATCAGGTAAACCATGGCATAGAGCGACGCCGACGAGACCGCTTCCGGGTCAAAGCTCGCCGCCTCACCGCGGATAAGGCCTACGATCAGCAGTGAAACGCTACCGGCGATCATCTGCATCCCAGCGCTCATAAGGCTCGATCTGGGCATAGGCGCTTTTAGGCCGTAAATCGAACCGGTCGCCCAAAACAGGGCTCCGGCCATTACGGCGACGGCACCGAAAAGCTGGCCTCCCTCGCTGCCCGCTGCCGTTCCGCCGCCCTTGCCGCCGATGAGCAGCCATACGCCGACAAAGCCTATCAAAAGGCCCGCACCGACACGCCAGTTGGGCCGTCCCGACCGCAGCCAAACCCAACTCAGGACCACGATCCAAAGCGGCTCTGTTGCGACAAGCAGTGCCGCCAGGCTCGACGAGATGTAATGCTGGGCAAGCACAACACCGCCGTTGCCGCCGAGCAAGAGCAGTGTCCCTACGATCGCGCTGGTCTTCCAATGTGCCAGTGTGGGCCGCTCCCATTGTTTTGAAAGCCGGGCCGCCCCAAAAAGGATCGAACCCGCGATAAGAAAGCGCACCCCGGCCATCAGGAACGGCGGCAGCGTCTCGATCGAATACTTGATTGCTAAGTAAGTCGAACCCCAAAAAATATAAACTGCCGCAAAAGCGGCGATAAGAATAATTACCTTTCGGTCCTTGAGCGACATAACTCCCCCCTTGGCTTACTACTTCTTACGCGTTTTTTCCGGCTGATCCGGTGCACCGCAGCGGTCGAGCGGCAGTTCCGTCACCTCTTTCACCGTTTGCAGAACGACCGTCGTCCGCGTCGAGATCACCGACGGAATGGATTTAAGTGTCTCCCTCAGCATCCTCGCCAGATCTTCCGTGCTCTCGGATCTCACCTTAAGCAAATATGAGTCCTCACCCGCCACGTCGTGGACCTCCAGCACCTCCGGGATCTCAGCCAAAAGCAGGTCGGTCCCGTCGCCGCACTCGTTGGTCCGGACAAAGACAAATGCGGTCAGGCCGAATCCGACCTGGTCCGGCGCTAACTCGGCACGATACCCCCGAACAACGCCCTTTTCCTCCAGTTTTCGAATTCTTTCAAGGACGGCCGACGGCGCGAGCCCCACATCCCGGGCGATAGCCGCATTTGATGTGCGGGCGTCGCGCTGAAGAATCGTCAGTATTTGTTTATCAATACCGTCAATAGTTCGGTCACTCATAAGTATTAGAGAATAATAGGGGGCAATCAGCTTGTCAAGAGATTTTTCCTTATTTGCAGCGCCCGCGGCTTAGAGTATTCTGGAAACAACTATGACGGCACCTCGGTTCACGCCAACACCCTCACCGGAGATCATCTCCTACAACCCCGCCACCGGCGAGGAACTTGGGCGTGTGCGTTCGACAGACGAGGCAGAGGTGGCCGCCGCTCTTGTTCAGGCCCGAGCGGCTTTCAACTCTTGGCGGCAGACTGACTTTGCGACACGTCGGAGATTGATAATGCGGGCCCGCGAAGTCATCCTGGGCGATCTCGATGCCATAGCTCGTTTGATCTCCGACGAGACGGGCAAGCCGGTAGCAGAGGCCGTCGCTTCCGAGATCGCACCGGTCCTTGACCTGATGCAGTATTTCGCACGCAACGCGGAAAAGATGCTCAGGCCTCGCAGGATCAGCATCGGCGTGTTCGGACTCCTCGGCCGAAGCTCAAAGATCGTGTATCACCCGCTCGGCGTTGTTGGGATCATCCCCGCGTGGAACTACCCCTTTACGATCCCGCTCGGCGAAACCGTTATGGCGCTGATGGCGGGCAACTCGGTCGTGATAAAGCCCTCAGAAGTGACCCCGCTAGTTGGCCTAAAGGTCGGCGAGATCTTCGAAAAAGCCGGTGCACAACCCGGTTTGGTGAGCGTCATTACGGGCGGCGGCGAGACGGGCGCTGCACTGGTAGAGGCGGGTCCCGACAAGATAATGTTCACGGGCAGCGTCGCTACCGGCAAGAAGGTCCTTAGGGCCGCTGCCGAAAAGATGACGCCGGTCGTGCTCGAACTCGGCGGCAAGGACCCGATGATCGTATTCGAAGACGCTGACCTCGAGCTCGCGGCGGGCGGCGCGGTGTGGGGAGCCTTTTGCAATCTTGGACAGACCTGCGCCTCGGTCGAGCGCGTTTACGTCCACGAATTGGTGGCCGACCGCTTCACAAAATTGGTTATTGAGAAAACGCGGGAACTGAAGCAGGGCGTTGGCACGAACGACGACATTTCGCTCGGCTCGATGTCATCGCCGCAGCAGCTCGAGACCGTAGAACGGCATGTCAATTATTTCCGCGAAAGCGGTGCAACTATCGAGACGGGCGGCAAAGTGAATACCGAACTCGGCGGACTCTTTTACGAACCCACTGTCATAACAGGTGCATCTAACAAAATGCGCCCAATGCAGGAAGAGACGTTCGGCCCAACGCTGCCGATCATGAAATTTGCCTCCGACGAGGAAGCGATCAGACTCGCGAACGACAGCGAGTTCGGCCTAACGGCAAGCGTCTGGACACGAAATATCGCCCGCGGCCGCAGGGTCGCGGAGCAGATCCAGGCGGGATCCGTCACAGTTAATGAAGTGCTCTATACCCACGGGATAGGCCAAACGCCTTGGGGCGGATTTAAGAACAGCGGCCGCGGCCGCACGCATGGTAGGGAGGGGTTATTGGAACTTGTTCAGGCCCAGCATATTCACGTTAATCGAATTGCGATACTTCCCGATCCGTGGTGGTTCCCTTATTCCGCGACCGCAGCGGAGACCTTTCGCGGATTTGCGACTAAGTTTGCATCGGGCTCACTTTTAAAGACCGCCGGGCTGGCACCGCAGCTTCTGCGCCGGCTGCGTGAGATGACCCGCTCGCGTAAATAAATATGGCAAAGTGCCTTACATCGTTCGTTTTAACCCTCCTGCTGCTCTTGCCGGCAGCTTTGCCCGCCGCGGCTCAGGGTGTGGCAGCGTCCCGGCGCCCCACGGTGGGGCTCGTACTTAGCGGGGGCGGGGCACGGGGATTCGCCCATATCGGCGTGCTCAAGGTGCTTGAGGAAAATCGAGTGCCGGTCGACTATGTCGGCGGTGCCAGCATCGGCGGACTGATCGGAGCGCTCTATGCGATGGGTTATTCGCCGGCCGAGATCGAAGATCTGATCTCTACTCTCAATTGGGACAAGCTCTTTGCCGCCTCAACCTCTTATGAGAATCTCTCTTTCCGCCGGAAAGAAGACCGTAAGAATATACCAGGGCCGATACCTCTTCGAGGCAAACCCACAAACCCTAGATTGCCGTCGGCATTCAATTCCGGGCATGAGATCGGGATGCTTTTTGACCGCGTGACGCTGCCTTATGCCGCGACGGGCGATTTCGATGATCTGCCCATTCCGTTTGCGACTGTTGCCACCAACATGGTCAACGGCAGTTCCGAAGTGCTCGACAGCGGTTCACTTTCACGCAGCCTGCGGGCGACGATGTCTATCCCGGGCGTTTTTGCGCCGATCGAGATCGACGGCAAGATACTTGCTGACGGCGGACTCGTTAACAACATCCCGACCAACGTCGTAAAGGCGATGGGTGCCGATATCCTATTGGTGGTCAACATCGAGACTCAGTTGGCCTCCCGCGAGGACCTTGAGAATCTGATCGGGGTCCTTGCACAAACGATCAATATCGCCACGATGGAAAACTCGCGGCGGAGCCTTCGCGAGGCCGATATCATCATCGCACCCGATCTTGAGGATTATTCATCCGCCAGCTTTGCGAGCAGCCGCGAGTTGATCGACCTGGGTTACCAGGGCGCCAAGTCTCGTGAGATGCTGCTCCGCGGCCTGTCCCTGAACGAATCCGACTGGGCCGCTCACCTTGCAGCCCGCGAAGCTCGAAAGGCGCCTGCTTCTCCGCGCATACCGGACTCGATCGCGATCGAGGGTTCGGACCCTGACGCTGCCAGCACGATCAGGGAAAGGCTCGGCGACCGCTATGTCGGCGTGCCTTTAGATGAGGCTGCCAGAGAAAAGCTTACTGCGGATCTCTCGGAACTTACGGGTACCGGACGCTTTGACGCGTTGAATTACGGTATCGCCGTGGAAAACGGCAGAACGGTCTTGGTGATAAAGACCAACGAGCGGAACGGCCGTCCCTCTGACCCGACCCGGATCGACGTCGGGTTCGATGTAAATAGCTTTGAATCCGAGAATGTCGGCTTTAACGTATTAGCCCGCCTTACCTTTTTTGATGTTGGACGCTACGGGGCCGAGTGGCGCAACGACCTTCGCGTCGGTTCGAACACGCTTCTCGCCAGTGAGTACTTTCGGCCGATCGGAAGCACAGGCCTTTTTGTCGCACCGAGGGTGTCTTTCGAAAGGCGAAATGTGAATTTCTTTAGCGGGGGCCAACGGATCTCGGAATACAACATTTCCACCTCACAAGCCTCGGTCGACATGGGCTTCACCTTTAATACGCGGAGCGAGCTCCGTGCCGGATACGCGATCGGTTACGAGGTCGCGAACCGCCGGATCGGCGAAGAAATATTACCGGAGCGCAAGGGACGGTTTTCGGCCGCCTCACTGCGATGGACCTATGACGGGCTGGATCAGGCACAGATCCCCAGAAACGGCCTTTACTCGCGAAACTCCTTAACTTACAACTTCGAATTTCCGGGGTCCACCGGCGGATTCACACAGGGTGAAACGCGGAATATCGGTTTTGTGCCTTTTGATGGGAACAATACGTTGTTTGCCTTTGGCGGGGCGGGCACAAGTTTTGGTTCCACTGCCCCCGCGCTGCGGCAATTCACGCTTGGCGGGCCGTTCCGTCTGGGCGGCTACGGCGTTGATGAGTTTCGAGCCT
>DATHVL010000154.1:0-4746 GCA_035461325.1 Pyrinomonadaceae bacterium | reverse complement strand
GAGAGAAATTCCACCAGGCTGTCCTCGCCGTCTTCAGCCATCTGCTTTTGGAGGTCGGCGATGGTGTCGGACGAAAATACACGTCGAAGACCGGCCTCATCACCCTTTTCCATGGCGGCGCAATATGCCTTTACGACCGGGGTAAGGGTCGGGGCGTTGTTGGTCGTCTCGGCGGGAGTGGGGGTGGTCGAGGTCAGGGTACCGCCGGTGTTTGAATCGGCCGCATTGGCGGCAGAATTGGCTAGAGCGTTGGATGTATTCGTGGGGGTGTCTGTTCCGCCGCACCCCGCCGCGATCAATAGTGCACTCAATATAGTTGTAAAAACGGATATCCTCATTTCTTGTTAAATTAACCCTCCTTTGTTATCTAGAATGTCGAGTATAATTAAAGCAATCGAGATGAACAATAAGAAAACCGAATTATTGCGGACGTTTTTGATCGACGCGCTTCCGGAGCCGTTGACGCCGGCCAGCCGCCATATCCAGATATTCGACAATTATATTCCGAATACGAATATCCGGCTCCGGTCGATACGCGTGCCCGAAACGAAGGAATGGGAATATTGCCTTCAGAAGCTGGTTTACGAGGCGGGAACGCCTTACTCACGTATCGTTCAGGAAATTGAACTCGATTTAGCGGAGTACCCGCAGTTTCAGATATTCGAGGGCGAGGAGATCCGGAAGAATCGTTATTTTTCAGAGGGTGAGGGGCCGGCCTTTACTTATGACATTTATCTTGGTGACCTGTGGGGACTTAATGTTGCAACGGCAAGGTGTGATAATAGCCGGGTGCCCGAGGAACTCGTGGTGCCGAGGTATGCGGTATTCGAAACATCCGGGGTCCCGGAGTTTCGCGGCGTTCGGTTAGTCACTTCCACTATTGACGACGTCCGCGCAGCGGTAGCCAAACTCGCACCGCTCAACGCAGCCCATGCCGAATGAAAACGCCGCAGGAGGCAGTGCTCCGGCGGCGATTCTCGGATCTAAAATAAACTAACTATTAACGCGTTCGCGGCGTCATCGGGACGAGGCGATCGACCGATTCATAGATCTGCAGGTACATCTGCGTCTCTCGCGGGATCAGGTTCGTCCAGCCGGCTCCGCCGCGATTGATGTAACCCGCAAGGCGTGCCGGGTTTGAATTGTAACCGGCTGCCATAAGTTGTTCCTGCGTAGCTATCCCGCTAAGCATTGCACCGCTGATAGCCGATCTGCTGCGAAGGTCATCCCACGTCCACTGCATATAAAGGAGCATCGCCTTGGCGGCGTTCACATGATCACGCATTCCGACGACGAAGTCGGGGTTCAGCGGAACCTGCGAGAACTGGGCCCGCACCATGCGGTAGGTGGAGGGGATCATCTGAACCATTCCGCCCGCACCGGCGGAGCTGACCGCATAGCGATAGGTCTGGCCCTCGTTCAATGCAAAAAGCGTGAAGACGTCGTTGTAGATATCGTTGTGGGGTTCGGTCTTGAACCGCAGATGGTCGACGTGTTCGACGACCGCCAAACGTTCGGCGATGTCGGCGACCTTCGGCTGGATCTTGATGCCGCGACTCTGCAATTTCTCACGAGCGATCTCGATAACATTGTGAACATAGATGCGGCCGGCGCCGACGACTTCGGGGGTGACAAGGCCCGGGTGCGTCGACATGTAGTATGCGGTTTCCTGATAGGTGCCCTTATCGACGCGGGGATACTGTACGAGCAGCGGAAGATGGCGGACGCCCTTTTCATCGGTCAAGGTGATCGGCGTGTTTACGCCGTTGCCGCGGATGGTGCGGACCGTCAAGCGGCGGCCATTCTCGGAGTTCACCGCCGTTTCATATTTGGTGGAAAGAAAATCTTCCTTGGTCATCACGACGTAATCGATCTCGTTTCGATCCCAATCGTGGAACGCGACGCGAACGGCCTCGATACCTTGGTACTGAGTGCCGACCGACGCGATGGTCAGGGGCCGCGTCTGCATAACGCGCGTGGCCTCGGCTATCTTGCTTTTTATCTCACGGAAGCTTAGTGTTCGTGCGGCGGAGTTTGTCGACGGGGCCATCTTTCCAGGAGCTTCAACGCGCGTGGCAGGCGCGGGGTCAGCATCGGCGACGCGTGGGCGTTGACCGACGATGATCGGGCTCGGCGTCGGCCGCGGGGCCGGTTTGCTGTCGCTGACGACAAGCTCGACGCGGGGCGAAATCCCTTGCGCGGAGGCCGTTACGATCGAACCCGAAACGAGCGAAACACAGAGCAGCGTGAGACAAGATCTAAATTTCATAAGTTGGTACTACAGGTAAAAGCCAGCGGAGAGACGGTTAATTTTCGTGTTTCAGCAGGGTGAACGCCTGCGTTTTTATAGATTCGCTTATTTAGGCAGGGGTTGTCAACGTAAATCGGAAAACTTATGGCAGCAACAACATTATGTTATAGCGAATTTGTGGTTTACCGTGCATTCGGAATACGCTATAACTTGAACTTTTATTAACCATGCAGCAAATGAAAGAGACCTCACAACCTCGCAGGCTTTTTGGGACCGACGGCATCCGCGGCCGGGCCGGTGCGTTCCCACTGGATCCGGACACCGTAAGGGCGATCGGAGCCTCGGTGGCCCGGCACATTCCCGCAACGGGTGAGCGGCCCCGGATCGTGACCGGAAGGGACACGAGGGAATCAGGGGAAAGCATCGAGCGGGCCTTTTGCGACGGTGCAGCCGGCGAAGGGGCCGAGTGCGTTTCGGCCGGGGTGATCACGACGCCCGGCGTCGCATTCGTTACCGGCAAATTCGGATTTGATGCCGGAGTTGTAATTAGTGCGTCGCACAATCCCTTTGAAGACAACGGCATCAAGATCTTTTCGCCGGACGGGAGCAAAATGAACGGCGAGGTCGAGCGGGCGATCGAGGCTGATGTTCACGGCGTTCCGGCGGGAGGGGGTACGACAGCCGGCGTGGAGTTGAACGGACTGTTTCATTCGGAATATACCGAGGCGTATTTAGATAGTTTGAAAGAGAGATTTGCGACCGTGGACCTCCGCGGCATAAAAGCCGTGATCGACTGTGCAAACGGTGCGGCTTCGAATTTGGCTCCCGGGCTGTTCGAGCATTTCGGGGCCGAGGTTGTATCGCTGCATTGCGCGCCGAACGGCAGGAATATCAACAAGGATTGCGGTTCATTGCATCTCGAAGACCTGCAGGGCCGGGTGGTAGCGGAGAACGCGGATGTCGGGATCGCATTTGACGGCGACGCGGACCGGGCTTTGATGGTTGATGAAAAGGGCGGGATGGTGGACGGCGATTCGATCCTCTGGATCATGAGCGGCTATCTCAGATCGGTCGGACGTCTTACATCTTCGAAAGTGATCGGGACCGTGATGAGCAATTTTGGGCTCGAAGCGGCGATGACGCGCATGGGGATCGAGCTTGTGCGGACGCCGGTAGGCGACAAGTATGTGCTTGAGGAACTGCTGCGGTCGGGGGCCGAACTTGGCGGCGAACAGTCGGGACATATTATTTTCCCTAAACGGAGCCTGGTCGGCGACGGAATGGCTACTGCGCTGGCAGTGCTGCGGGCGATCACGGAAAAAGGCGTGACACTTTCGGAGTCCGCCGACGGTTTTGAACGCACGCCGCAGTTACTGGTGAATGTTAGGGTGCGAGAGAAGGTGCCGTTCGAGGAGTCAGCAGATATCATTTCCGCGGTTAAAGAGGTGGAGAATGAACTGGGCGATACGGGAAGGCTCCTGCTCCGATATTCAGGCACGGAGAACCTCGCTCGAGTGATGGTCGAGGGCAGCGACCAGGCCGACATCGAGAATGCCGCGAACCGGTTGGCTGACGTAATACGCGAAACACTCGGATGAAGCGAGACAAAAGCGGCACGATCACGATCGCGGTGGACCTGAAAGGACATGCCAACAGTTATTCGGTCCATGTTCGATGCGGTTCGTTGGGGACGGCGGGACAGGCGGTTTCAGCGGCGGTGCCGTTAGCCAAGCGTGTCGTCATAGTCAGTAATAAGAAGGTCTTCGGCTTGTATGGCGAGGTAGTGCAGGCGTCGCTCACGAAGGCCGGTTTTGCCGTCAGCGTTCATTTGGTCGCGGACGGGGAACGATTTAAGACATTACGGACCACCGAAGGCATTCTTAATGCGTTCGATGCAGAGGGCCTTACACGGACGGACGTTGTGATATCCCTCGGGGGCGGCATCGTCGGCGATGTCGCAGGATTTGCGGCCGCTATCCATCTTCGCGGGATCGCCCACTTTCAAATACCGACAACCCTGCTAGCGATGATCGACGCCTCGGTCGGCGGCAAGACGGGGGTCAATTCGCGCGCAGGGAAGAACCGCATAGGTGCGTTTCATCAGCCGGTCGGGGTGCTAGCCGATCTCGCCGTACTCAGAACCCTGCATCGGCGGGAGATCATTGCCGGCCTTTGCGAAGCGGTTAAGCAGGCGGCCGTCTCCGGGCCGAAGCTGCTGCGGGAGACCGAGAGCGCTTTGGAAGGCGGGCCCGACGCGTTTATTCAGATAAGGCATGCCGAAGCTATCGAGAAATTTATCGCGTCGCAGATCGCGTTCAAGGCACGGATCATAAAAGCGGACGAGAGGGAGAGCACCGAGGCTTTGCACAGCAATAGTCGTAAAATACTGAATTTCGGGCACACTTTTGGGCACGCACTTGAGCATGCCACGAATTATCGGCGGTTCCGTCACGGTGAGGCCGTAGGCCATGGCGTGCAATTTGCGACAGACCTGT
>DATHVL010000153.1:0-7598 GCA_035461325.1 Pyrinomonadaceae bacterium | reverse complement strand
AAGACGCTGGCGGGTTCGCTGATGAAGATAGCGAACGACATTCGCTGGCTGGCGTCGGGACCGCGGTGCGGGATAGGCGAGATCACGCTGCCGGAGAACGAACCGGGCTCGTCAATAATGCCCGGCAAGGTGAACCCGACGCAGAGTGAGGCGATGACCATGGTCGCGGTGCAGGTGATGGGGAACGACGCCGCGATCGGATTTGCCGGCTCGCAGGGAAATTTTGAGCTGAACGTGTTTAAGCCGGTGATGATCCACAATTTTCTGCATTCGGTGAGGCTGCTGCATGACGCCTGTCACGGATTTGTGGATTACTGCATTGCGGGGATCGAGCTGAACCGCGAGCAGATCGATCGGTACTTGAACGATTCGCTGATGCTGGTGACGGCGCTGAATCAGCACATCGGTTATGACAATGCCGCGAAGATCGCCAAGCACGCGCACAAAAAGGGAAGTTCGCTGAAAGAGGCCGCCCTGGAGTTGGGGCTGTTGACGGAAGAGAAATTTGACGAGCTGGTCAAGCCCGAAGAGATGACCCGGCCTTAGCGCCTAGCCCCCGATGATAACGGTCATCTCGCCTTTGACGATCTTGTTGGGCGGGCCGAGCGGTTCGATGATGGTGTCGCCCAGGCGGCATGCGGGCATGTTGTTGATCATCACCGTCTTTGAACCGTCAATGACGACACCGGGGCCGTGGGGCGGAACGGGCGACGGCGTGACGCAGGCGTGTATATCCGACATGCCGGCCATGCCGCTGATGACGGAACTAAGAGCTGAAAGCGCGGCGGTCTTGGCGGCCTGTTCGGCAGCGTAAGCGGCAGGGGCCCCGGGCGTCCCGGCGGCCGCAAGTGTAGCGGACTCAGCCGCTTGAATTGCAATGTCGGAGGCCTGCTTTGCCGCCTGCAAAGCGGCCGCCGCGGCTGCGGGGATCCCCCGCCACGCGGGAAGAAACCCGATCAGCACGGTCGGGCTGCCCGGCCCCGGCGTCAACACCGGCGGAAGCGGGTGGGCGACGTTGTCCAATATTCTTGCTGCAGGTCCTGTCGGCATATTTAATTAGTTATCTCCTACCAACTCGAAAATACAGAGGTGTTTATTGTGCCAAGTCTCACCGCTGAAGAGTATGTCAGATTCTGCGTCGGATTCGGATCATTGACAAAGTCCTTGCTCGGGTCGTAATCGCCAAAGGTCGCAGTGATCGGATCGTCGCAAAGTCGTTTGGTTCCGTCAACAGCAGCGCTGACGGATGTGCCGCCCCCTGCCATGAGCTCCGACCTTGTTGAGGTGTGAAAGCAATCCAACAAGGCATGACCGAGTTCGTGCGGAAAGGTGTATGGCAAATTATTGCCGCCATCCATAACCGCTCCGCTAGAGGATGTGACCCCCATTACGCAACTGTTCACGATCTCGGCAACCGGACGATAGTTGCCGGGCATATTCAGGCACGGCGTGTACGAACGCCCACGTGTACTCGCAGTACCCTTGAATTTTCCGACGACGAAACAATCCATACGGTCAGATCCTGTATCGTAGTTTCGGATCAATTGGCGCTCATGAAGCGTACCGTTCTCCATATCATCACCATCCGAGTTCTGATATCCGTTCAGGTTCACATTGGCCATGGTAAGCGAGGCCCCCGTGTCCGTGCTTAATACGGCCGAAACGGTAACTCGACCGCCCAGCTTATCGCTTATGAGAATATCCGCTGAGCGCGATGTCGGAAGGGAGCGGGTCGAGGCAGAATTAACATACGCCCGGGCTGAAAAATTCACGTCATTGATAAGCGCGACGATCTGATCGGCGACCTCTTTGGGCTTAAGCCTTGCGGCCGGTGATGCGGCTCTGGGAATGTTCAGGGTGACGCTCTTGTTTACCGATGTCCCGTCACTCCTGTTAGTCGTCACAGTGAACGACATTCTCGAACTTGCAGCCCCGGCTGAAGTAGTTCCCGTGGCAGGCAGGCCGTTAATATCCGAAACCGTCAACATGTTGCGCGCAGGCGGATCGAGCAATCTGATCTTTGGATCAACGAGCACAGGAGCCATATCCGCCTGAGCATAAACGCGGCGAAGCCATCGAAAAACGCGGTGGCGAATCATGGCTTCGGTAACGCCGTTGAAGCCGGTCGCATCACCGACATTCTGCCGAACGATGCCGACGGTCACCTTAATGCGTTTCTTGGACCGATCGCGTCCGCCAACGGAGGCTTCGGCCGTCACCCGGCATCGAGCGTCGCCGCCTGCCGGACATTTTTCGATCATATATGTGGCGCGTACGCGCTGATCGAGGATCTCAACCTTTTCTTCGTTGGGCTGATCGTCGGTTACAAGTAATGTTTGGTCAGGCTTAGCTGCCTTATCGGTTTCGTCAACGACCAGGCGCAGATAGGGTGAACGAAATCGCTGGTCGGGGACCGGGGTCGCTTTGTGCACCTTTACCGCAAGCTTACGCTTATCCCGCTCGGCCCCGCTCGACCATTTGAGATCGTGGCCTACCACGGCCCTGCCCTTGTAGACCGGGTGGAGGGCCTGGAGTTCGACGTCGAGAGTCGCGGCCGTGGCACGCCGGTCCGATACTTCGATCTTGAACGTGTCCGGGTCGGCGAACGTATTGGCGTCGAATTGCCATTTAGACGCGGCGGCAAAGGCGGCGGCGCCGTTAGCTCCGGCTTTGTCGGTAGGGAAGTTGCTTATTTGCAGCTTGTTGATCGAGCGTTCGGTCTTGATCTGGTTGTCGCGGCCGCCGCGAACGAACCGTATCGTGGCGAGGCCGCCTTTTTTAACATACGAGTGACGCTTTTCTGTCGCAGCGGTATGTTGGTCGAGCTTGACGTCAGGGATATATACCTTGTCGCCCGCTTTTAATTGCCGATTCTTCAGATCGGAATTCGATGCATGATCGCGAAGCGATTTACAGTCGAGAAATCCGTTCTTTGAGGCCAGCCCGCATAGAGTATCGCTTGACTGTGCAGTGATCCACTTACCCATCTATTAATGCTCCTAGAAAAAATCCCTATCTAAATAGTCGATCTGATATTCACTTCCTTCATCGACCAGCGCTTTTTCTTCGGGAGTCAATTCGCCGCCGAAAAAACGAACGGCACGTGCTGCTCGCAAAAGGAAACTTTCGGCTTCCTCTTCTTTGTACCCGCCGGCTTTTATCGAATCGGCAGCCTTTCGGAAGACGGAAATAATGGCCTCCGTTTGCCCTTCGCGAGCCAAGCGCCTCAGCTGCTTCGCGGACCAGCGTTCGAGCTCGGGCGATGTCAGGTCGTCCTGGCCAAGGTAGATAGCGACGAGTTTAGCGATGCGTTCTTGAAGATCGCCGATATTCAGGATCGAATTTCGCGCGTTGATCTGATCGACCAACTGCGGGAGCCGGCCGTTGAGCAGGGAAAACACCTGTTCGGCAACCCCATCGATGTAATAGTCGGTCTTACCCTTTTCCTTGAGTTTCGGATACTCCCGCTTCAGAACTTCCTGAAGGGTAGCGGGGGAATAATGCCGGGTAAACGAATTTGCAGCCTCAACATGCGGTTCATAAGGGGGTTCGGACGCAGGGTGTTTGACAAGATATTCGTAATAATCAAAAGCCTTTCTTTCCGTAGGATCATCGCCCTGTTCCGCAAGAAGCCGGACGGACTGAATCGACTGAAGGACAGCACGCTCGTCTTTTTCACTGCGATCCAAAAGCTTATCGAAGTGATCGATCACGGCAGCGAGGTCATATATGTCGACCACGTTCCGAGCACGTTCGAACGACTGAGGCTCTTTTGACCTGTCAATCTTTTCGCGTATGAACTCTTCGACGTGAGCAGGGTCGAGATTTTTGGGCTCCGATTTACGGCCATAGTGGATGTCGAAAATATACGAGTCCAGCTGTTTGAAGGCGGTTATCTTGTCGACAGTCGGGTAATTGAGTACTGTGTCCATCTTCTTTCCTTTCACGCCGGGCGCAACCTTTGAGGACTGCCGGCGTTTGTTTGCATTGTCCTGGGACAAAACGGTCGATCCAGTGCAGCCGGCGATCAGAAGCAGAAATGAAACGCATATCAGCGCTGCGGCCAAGACCGATCTATATTTCTTTTCAACCATTACTTGGGATCCCACGACGAATCGTCCAGTTTCGGAAACGTTACCTGACAGCTGCCCGGGTCAATGTTCGTGACTCTTGCGAGCCCGTTCTCGTCGGTCGTTCCTTCGGCGATCGTCGAGCCATCGGGAAGCGTTACACGGTACCGCTCGCCTGCAACCGGATTATCGAGCTCATCCTTAAGTTCGATCTCGATCCATGACTTCTTATCCTTATTCTTCGGCGACTTAGGATTATGGGTCGGTTTTGTATATGAGGGCACACGAGCCGGTGGTGTGGCCCGACGCTGGTTCCTGTACGTCGGGGCATCGCTACCGGGATCAGCATTGTCAGCGATCTCTGCCTCATCGGGCGGCAGCGGATCGACGGGCGAGCCAGGGGTGCCCGGCAATGCGGCGCCGCCGGAATTGATCATTACCATGGTGCCGTTGATCTGAACGCCGGCCGAATTGATGGTCACAAAATTGCCGCCAACTTTGATGGTCAGGCCGGTGGTCGCTTCAAGAACGATGGTGTTTGCAGAAACGGTATAGCTACCTGAAACATCAAGAGCGTAGTTGCCGCCCACGGCTTCTGCTACGCTGCCGGCGACCTTATTACTGACACTACCACTTGTTTCATAGGCGATCTTTCCTTCCACAACGCGATGTTTGTCGCGAAGGATCTCTTCGATCTGGTCGCGTTCGATGATGACGTGCTTATCGCGTTCGACCTTTTCGCGTTTGTCTCGTTTGACGATCAAGTGGCGGTCATTGCCGATCAGCTCGCGGCGGTTACTGCGGATCCGGATATCCTGATCTTTTTGACCATGTATGAAGATCTGCTCCTTGCCCTTTTTGTCTTCGAAACGGAACTCGTTGAAACCGCCGCCGCCCTTGGTCGAGTTCGACTTCAGCGTCGATTTTGTCTTCTCGTCCGGCAGCGTGTAAGGCGGCATGGTTTGAGGGTTGTAGACGCAGCCTGTAATTATCGGCTGATCGGGGTCGCCCTCGAGAAAATGAACGAGCACCTCCATGCCGATCCGAGGAATGAACATGCCGCCCCATTTGTTGCCTGCCCAAGTCTGGGCGACGCGGACCCAGCACGAACTGCTGGCGTCGTCCTGGCCGTCGCGGTCCCAAGGGAACTGGACCTTTACCCGGCCGTATTTGTCTGTATAGATCTCTTCGCCCCCGGGGCCGACGACCATGGCTGTCTGGCCTCCCTGGACAACGGGTTTAGGAGTGGTACGCATTGGGCGGAAGCCGGGCTTGCCGGCACCCTGCACGATGCATTGGAATGAATTCGTATACGGTTCCCGGACGTCCTCGGATACGTATCCGGGGCTTTGCGCTCCGCGATGCTCGACAGATGTCAGAGTGTAAAGCTTGTTCAGATCAGAGTTCGGATGGTCCTTCATCTGAAACCGATAACCCGCTGTCAAAGAGCAGACGTCTGACCGTCCCGTGGCAACCTCGACCTGAGCATCTAGCGCCTCCATCCAATTTTTGACCGTGCTCTCGCGGTCAGGGAAAACTTTCTGCAGGTCGGAATCGGCCGTTCCGCCGCTCTTGTCGATGCCGTCATACTTACGGGCGTAACCGCCCGGGTAGTCATAAAGCTCATACGCCTGATTATCGCCGAGCGAAAAGCGGCTCGTCTCTGAATTTTCGAGCTTCTTGGTCGGGAGCTGGAAATTAAAATCCCATAGGGTGACCTTGCCCGTCTGCAGATTGTGCCCGCTCAGAAACGAATTGATCGAGCCGACGAAATCGTCTTGTTCGCCGACCTTTACAAAGAATGGTATCTCATGCTTTGAGGGGCAATCACGGTGAGACTGAGGCGTATTGCCAAAGATCATCAGGTCCTTGCCCTCTTTGTGCTCGAAGTAATAGTAAATGCCCTCTTCCTCCATGAGCCGGGAGGCAAAGGCGAAATCGCTCTCGCGATACTGGACGCAGTAGTTGCGGGGCTCGAATGTGCCCTGAAGCTCCCATTTGACGTCGAACCCCTGAAAGATCTTTTTAAGAATCTCGGGGACGGATATCTGCTGGAATATCTGGCTCTGAATATTCTGTGTAAGAACCCACACGTGCGGCACAACCGAGATATTGTAGTAGGAAAACCGCACATCACGGTTACCTTGGGTAAACCGGTTGACCATGCCCGAGAAATCGCGGACCGTGCCCTCGGTGCTCTCGACGGTTATGGTGACGCCCTTACCCAGCAAATCTTTCGGATCGACGACGGTGGGGTTAAACGCGGCCTCGGATTCTTCGTGGACGAGTTCGGCATCGATAGTAAACAACTCGGAGAGCCCCTCGCGCGCGGTAAAGCTGTTCAGCATTAGATAATCTTTGCCCAGCGGGGTCGCGATCTTCAGCAGCCGGTTGTCCTGTGTCGTTGCCATACTATCCTCGAGAAAACTCCGATTTTTACGCGAAACGGCAAGCAATGCCGGTTGGGGCCGTCATGCTCGCCGTTTCGCTCTTAGACCGATCACGCAAATTCATACGAAAACTTTTCGCCTTCACCGACCCCGACGTGGACCTTTTTGATCCCGCCGCCGGAGGCCATTCGCGAAAGCACCTCGCCGCTCATTTCGGGCAAAAGCGTTCCGGTCAGGATGTTGTAAACATTCCTGGCGCCGCTGTCGACATCGGTACAGCGCTTTGCCACCGTTTCTATGACGGCATCATCGTAAGAAAATTGCGCACCGTGGTTGTCCATTATCCTGTCGCTGATCTTGCCGAGCTGGAGCTTGATGATCAGCCGGAGGATATCATCCGAGATCGGATAAAAAGGAACCGTGACCATACGCCCGAGAAGGGCAGGCTTAAAGGCCTGGTTAAGTTCGGGCTTGACGGCGTCGACAAGGCCTTGCGGCTCCGGCTTGGTATCCGGGTCGGCGCAGAGCTTCATAATGGTGTCGGTGCCGACGTTGGACGTGAGGATGATGATGCAGTTCTTGAAATCGATCTCACGGCCTTCGCCGTCTTCGAGCACGCCCTTGTCAAAGACCTGGAAGAAAAGTTCCATAACGTCGGGGTGAGCCTTTTCGACCTCGTCGAGGAGCACAACCGAGTACGGTTTACGGCGAACGGCCTCAGTCAGTACGCCGCCCTCGCCGTAGCCGACATATCCTGGAGGCGAGCCCTTAAGGCTTGAAACGGTATGTGCCTCTTGATACTCGCTCATGTTGATCGAAATGAGATTGCGTTCGCCGCCGTAAAGCGATTCTGCCAGGGCGAGTGCGGTCTCGGTCTTACCGACGCCGGAGGTGCCGACGAGGAGGAATACGCCGATCGGGCGTTTGGGATCGGTCAGGCCGGCACGGTAAGTGCGGATGCGCTGGGCGATTGATTCGAGGGCATGATCCTGTCCCAGAACCCGTTCGCGAAGCGTTCCGGAAAGATTGAGCACGGCGTTGATCTCATCGGCGACCATCTTTCCGATGGGGATGCCGGTCCAGCCGGAGATGACCTCGGCAACGGTCTGGCCGTTAACCACAGGCTGCATCAAGGGCG
>DATHVL010000152.1:0-2235 GCA_035461325.1 Pyrinomonadaceae bacterium | reverse complement strand
GCACCGAGCACCGTCGCACGGAGCCAGCCGATGCGTTCCATTCGATGGGTTTCATCGTGTCTCATCGCATCACGCGGCTTTTTCGATGCCGTAACGTGAGAGTTTGAGATAAAGTCCGCGGCGGGTGAGGCCGAGTTCGTTGGCGACGCGGGAAATGTTCCAGTTGTGGCGCGCGAGAGCGGAGCGGATCATCTGCATTTCGAGTTCGGAAACGGCGGATTCAAGCGTGCCCCCGTCGCTGATGTTTACAAACGGCGAAACGGGTTGGTCGAACGAGGTGATCGGCCGTGAACCGCTGTCACCGAACGGGGTCAGGGGGCGCGCGGCGCGCTTGAGTTCGGGCGAAAGGTGATCGGGGGTGACGACCTCGCCGTCGACGGCCCGGGCGATTATCCGCTGTATTTCGTTGCAGAGCTGGCGGACGTTCCCGTCCCAATTACTTACCATTAAAAGGTCGATCGTCTGCGGCGTGAATGTGATCTCGTGCTTGTTGAATCGTGACGAGTAGTGATTGATGTAATAGTTGACCATAGGCGGTATCTCAGACCGCCTCTCGCGCAAGGGGGGCACCCTCAGCCTAATGACATTCAATCGGTAGAAGAGATCTTCGCGGAAAGTGCCATCGGCGACACGTTCCTCAAGCGGCATATTCGTGGCCGCGATCACACGCACGTCCACCTTTATCGGGCGCTTCTCGCCGATGGGCTGGACCTCGCCCTCCTGTAAAAATCGGAGCAGCTTTGGCTGTACATCTATCGGCAGATCGCCGACCTCATCGAGGAAAAGCGTGCCGCCGTCGGCGGCGCGGATCATTCCCGGCGAGTCAGATACCGCCCCGGTGAAGGCGCCTTTCCTATAACCGAAAAGATGGCCCTCGGCGAGTTCCTTTGGTACGGCGGTGCAGTTGAACGGAACAAAAACTTTGTCCTTGCAGTTCGAAAGCTTGTGGATCGCGCGCGAGACCAGCTCTTTACCAGTGCCTGATTCACCGGTCACCAGAACCGTCACGTCAGAGGAGCGGATCTTATAAACCTCCTCGACGAGCGCGGTCATTGCGGGCGAGGAATGGATAAAGCCGGGCATGAGGCTGCTTGAGGTGTAGGGGCTCGCCTCGGCCTCGACCGGTGTCGATTTATCGCGTTCGCGAAGAGCGATCACATCCATTCCCAATTCGACCACCCGGAGCAGGGGCTGAAGTTGGCTGTCGTCGCTGAGCAGAGCGCCGGATGCGGGATGAATGAAGAGCAGTGCGTGTGACGCGTTCGTCGGTTTGATCGGAAAGACGGCCAGGTTGCGTGCCTTTGCGTACGTGCGTCCCTCACCCTTTTCCTCTGCCGCCTCATATTTGCGGATCAGTTCGTTGCTGTCGGTGGCAGAATAGCCGTGAGTGATAAACGGCTTGAGTCGCTTATTTTCCCCCGGCTCGGCGATGATCATTCGCTTGGCCTGGCTCTCCTGCTGCAGCACGGCGATGAGTTCGCGGAGCAAGTGTTCGCGCGACGCGGTGGCCTCGGCGAGCCGTACCATAAGCAGCTGCGACACGACCGAATTGGATCGGGTGCGTGACGCTTTTTGCGGTTCGGCGGCGGCGGCTTTTCGCTGTTCGATCAGATCCTCGGCCTCATCGGCCAGGGTTTCAAGACCCAGCTTGTTAAAGACCTCGGCCGCTCCGGTGAGATGCTTGACGGCACGCGAGGCCTGCGAGGCGGGCAAAAGTCGTCCAAGCAGCAAGTGGGCGATCGCCGTGTGATAAACGTCTTGCGACGCTTCGAAGATGGTCAGGCTGCGGTTTAAGTGGTGCACGGCAAGTTCCGGGTCACCGGCCTCTCCGGCGATCAGCCCGCGGATCCGTTGGATATTTCCGAGAACGAAAAAGTCCGAGTTCGGATCGTTTTCCTCGATCATCTCGAGCGCGTTCTCAGCCTCAACGATGTTCCCCTGCATCACGCAGGCTTCGGCAAGGACGAGGCCGGCCATGTTGACGTAGTGCTTATCGCCAATGCGGCCGCCGAGCTCGATGGTCTGGCGTGCGGTCTTTGCCGCTTCCGGGTAATTGCCCTCGGCTAACTGACAGCGTGCGAGGTTGCGCATCGCCTGAGCCTCGTACCATTCGCGTTTGCGCTCGCGGGCGAGGTTCACGGCTTGTTTCAAATAGTTTCGGGCCTCGACATAATCGCCGCGCAGGATCTTTAGTTCGCCGAGGCTGTCGAGAATGCCGGCGATGTGAACATGATT
>DATHVL010000151.1:0-7981 GCA_035461325.1 Pyrinomonadaceae bacterium | reverse complement strand
CCACAGCGGGCTCTAGACGCGGTCCGGCTAGGCGCCTTCGATTATCTGATCAAGCCCTGCGATCCGGCCGTACTCCAACTCACGGTCGAACGGGCATTGGAACGAAGAACCCTGATCGAGAACGCTAGACGGTATAAGCGTGACCTCGAAGACCGTAACGAAGAGCTGCTGCGCGGCAAACGACAGCTTGAGCGACTGCAGGCGCAGATCGTCCACAGCGAAAAAATGGCATCGCTCGGGCAGCTTGCAGCGGGCATCGCCCACGAACTAAACAATCCTGTGGGCTTTGTTTACGGAAACCTTGAGTTGATGGAAAACTGCATCAGAGACCTCTTCAAGCTGCTGCGCTTTTATGATAATGCGGGATTAACCGGGGAGGCGGCCGAACGAGCCGCGGCGATCAAGCACGAGATCGCCTATGAACAAACGTTAGAGGACCTTTCGTCGATCGTCTCCGATTGCCGCGACGGAGCCGAGCGTGTCCGCGATATCGTGCAGAACCTGCGCACCTTTTCTCGCCTGGATGAGGCAGAGTTCAAATCGACGGATATTCACGAGGGCCTTGAATCAACAATACGACTTCTCTCACGATACTTCAGCGGCGGGAAGGTTCGCCTTTTGCGGGATTACGGCGATCTTCCCACCGTTGAGGCGTTTTCCGCTCAGCTCAATCAGGTTTGGGCGAACCTGCTCGTAAACGCGGCACAGGCTGTTTCCGCCGAGGGCGGCGAAGTCACAATCAAGACTTACACAGAAGGTGACTCGGTCGTCGTGGCCGTAATCGACAACGGCGTCGGCATACCGCCTGAGGTGCTGCCGAGAATTTTTGATCCGTTCTTTACGACCAAGGCGGTTGGCGACGGCACGGGGCTGGGGCTTTCGATCTCGTTTGGGATCGTCGAACGTCATGGGGGACGGATAGAGATGGAGTCGACCACCGGCGCAGGAACGACGGCATATGTGAGGCTGCCGCTGGTCGTCCGGGCAGGGGTAGATGACGGAAAGGGTTCGGAAAGAATAACTAAGGAACGCAATAATGCAATACAAAATACTCTTTGTTGATGATGAATCGCCTAACCTGCGGCTGTTGGAACGGCTGTTCCGCGGCAGCTACGAGCTGTTTACTGCGGAATCGGGTGCACGCGCACTGGAAACGCTGGCCGTGCATGACATCGCGGTCATCATCTCGGACCAGCGCATGCCGGAAATGACAGGGATCGACTTTCTAAAGAAAGCCGCTGAAATGCGTCCGCAGACGGTAAGGATAATGCTCACGGGCTACACGGATGCTGAGGCTCTGGTCGAGGCTATAAACTCCGGCGTCGTTTATAAGTATATGACAAAACCGTGGAACAATGACGAACTGCGGAATACGGTAAAACGTGCGCTTCAGCATTACGAAACGATCAAGGGCCAGCGCCGGCTGCAGCTGCAGAATGAGCGGCTCATGGCCCGCATTCGGGGTGCCCGCATGGGACAGATCCGATTGCTGTCGGAAATGCTCGACCTCAAAGAACCGAGGGCGCGCGTCTTCGCCGAAAAGGTTCGCACCACTGCACTGGCTTTGGGCGAGAGTGTCGGACTTGAAAGAGCTGAACTCGACAGACTGGGCGAGGCTGCTTTTCTTAGCGAAGCGGCCAATTTACGGATCCCGCCGCGGCTACTAAGCGGAACGCGAACGATCACGGAGCCGGAAGTACTGGTGATGAGAGAAGGATTTAAGTTAGGGATCGGGATGCTCGAGGAATTATGCGAACTTGAGGACGTCACCACTACGCTGCGCTATTCATTTGAAACATACGACGGCTCAGGCTTCCCGTCCGGTTTCGCCGCAGAGCAGATACCCATCGAGGCCCGGATAATTGCTTTGGCGCGCGAGTATTGCTTACTGGTCTATCCGCGAAACGGTGAGACCCAGGTTTCGCACGAGCAGGCAGTGAAGACCCTACAGGGATCCGCGGGTAAAAAGCTCGACCCGAACCTTATCGAGCTCTTTTGTAGTCCGCGGCGAAATCATAACGTCGAACCGGCGGGCGTTCCGGGATTCGTTTACGCTTAGCACCCTTAACAGCAACAAAAGGAAAGCCCGGCGTTCAACACCGGGCTTTTCTTTTGATCTCAGTGGTTTCTACCGAACGAGGCGGAAACCGAGTACATCGTGTCGCTTGTCGACGGGACTGTAGAGCCTAAATGTAGAAGTGATCGCATCCTTTCCTGTTGACGGATAGCGAGCACTGCCGCCGCGGATCATCTTGACCGGAACCTCGCTTTCATCCACGTTAAGCTCGCTTCCGGGGTAGACCCATGGATCGTCAGCGGTCCATTCGATGACATTGCCTATCAGGTCATGAACGCCCCATTGATTTGGGCAGGAACGGCTGGCGACGGGCATCGGATCGTTATTTGACTGGTCCACGACCGCGCATCCGGTTCTGAAGGAATCCCCCCACGGGTAGAGATCGCTTTTGCTGCCGTTGCGAGCCGCAAATTCCCATTCTTTTTCAGTAGGAAGGCGGTAGGTCACGCCGTCCCTTTGCGAACGCCAGGCAGCGAATGCCTCAATGTCTGCAATATTTACAAAGCGGACCGGCATCAACTCTTCCCCGGGCTTGGGAGCATCATTCACCCAGTGCACAAGAAATGCTTCGTTAGACGTCGGCTTATATTTAGAGTCGACCATGAACTCATGAAACTCCCCGTTCGTAACCTCGGTCTTGTCCATCCAAAACGATGCAACGGTTACTTGATGTTCGGGCTTGTCATAATCGCCGCTACTCTCGTTTCTGCCCATTGTAAAAGTTCCGCCGGGTATCTCCGCGAGGTCGGCTTTGTATTGAAACTGAGGCGACGCATCCGGCGACGGCGACGCCGTGGCATTAACATTTCCGCCCGAGGTTGATGAACCCCAAGGGATAATGCCAAGCATAAATGCCGCCCCAATGCCCACGCCGCCCAGGATCATTAGTAAAAGAACTGCACCTATTCCGATGACGGCAGGAGAAATAATTGATCGCTTGACCGGCTGAGATTCGACGCCGATCTCTTGGCGGCCAGTGTCCCACATCTGCGCCGAGGTCTTCTGTATCTCTGCGGCATTATCACGAGTGTTAGAAAATCCGGACGGTGTATTGGGCGAGATCCCGCCACTGTATGCGATCGTCTCGGCGGGCGGTTTAGGGATCGCCTCGCGGGCGGACCTCAGCTCGGCAACTAACTGTTTTGGCTGGCCGTCACACAGCACATCGCCGTACCAATCCTCAAAGCCTTCTTTGCTTATCCGGATATTATGGCTGCCGGTCTGCATGCCGTTTAGCGTTATCCAACCGTCGTCACGCGTCTGGCCGACCGCGACATTATCGATGAAGACCATCGCTTCCGACGGGTTGCTATGAATTGTGACCTTTGAAACGGGCTTAGTACCGCCGGAGGTAGTGTGGATCCCGATCCCCGGGGGGTAGATCGCATCGCGGAACTCCTCGATCATCTGCTCGACGGTCGCCGTGCGCCTCTCTTTTTCTTTTTCGAGAGTGTGAAAAACTGCCGCCTCGATCTCCGGAGGAATGTTTTGGCCAAGCTCAGCAAATTTCGGCGGAGCGTCGCTGATATGCTTTTTCATTATCGCGGGGATCGACGAACCCTTGAAGGGAACATCACCCGCGAGCATTTGATAGAGCATTACGCCGAGGCTGTATATATCTGACCGCGAATCGGGCTCGTCATCGGCCCATTGCTCGGGTGCCATGTAATAAGGCGAGCCCATCAAACCGGTTGTTTGAGCCTGGATGAACGAACCTAGCAATTCGCCCGACTTTATCTTTGCGAGGCCGAAATCGAGTATCTTGACAGCCTGTGAGATATGCGGCTTGTCGCTGCATATCATGATGTTTAACGGTTTCAGGTCGCGGTGTACGATCCCCTGATGGTGTGCGGCGCCGACACCGGCGCAGATGGCCGCCATCAGTTCCAGTGCCCGTTCCGGTGACAGCCGCTTTTCGCGTGCGAGAAGGTCGTGGAGCGATTCGCCCTCGACGTACTCCATCACAAGAAACGGTATCGAACCTTGAATGACGCCGTAATCGGTAACGGCGACGACATTCTGGTGGCGGATGGCCGCTGCGGCCAGTGCTTCCTGGCGGAAGCGCGTCACAAGCTGGGGGTCGTTGCCGACCAGGTCCGGAAGAATGATCTTGATCGCGAGTTGAGTCTTGAGATAGGCGTGCCGGGCCTTGTAAACGACACCCATTCCCCCCTGCCCTAGGCGCGACTCAATATGGTATTTGCCCTCGAGCACAGGTTCACCGGCGATGGTGTGCATCGTGGGCATCCCGTCGTTAGGACATGTCGCAACCTCATCGGCGAAACAGTTTTTACAAAGCTGGCACTCTTTCATTTGTTTTCGAAACGGGTTCGAACATCTACAGGGAGGAAGCGCTCTTGATTATGACAATGTTAGCGGGTGAATTTTGCCGTGCTCAAGCGCCTAAATTCTAGAGCTTTTGCCCTCGACGCGCAAGTTTTTCCGTAATTACAGCGTTTTCGGCTCAGTCGTTACCATTATATTTAACCCTTTACGACGATGTTCACGAGCCGATTCGGAACAACAATTACGCGGGCGATCTCTTTCCCACCGGTGTATTCGCTGATCTTGTCGGCGGAAAGCGCCATGCGTTCAAGCACCCCACTGTCCGAATCGGGTGGCGCGAATATGCGGGACCGCAGCTTCCCGTTGACCTGAACGGCGATCTCTATCTCGTCGGCGCGAGAGGCTTTATCATCGAACACCGGAAAGCGAGCACCATTTCCCATCATCCCTTTTTCATTGCCGACGATAATCGAATAAAGCTCCTCGGCCGTGTGCGGAGCGAACGGCGCCAGCATGAGCACGACGCTCGTCACGGCCTCTCGAACAGCGATGAGATCGCCGGCATCGTCTGTTTCCGGCTCTATGCCGGATTCGTGCAGTGCGTTCAGCAACTCCATGAGTGCGGCAACAGGCGTATTGAACTGCAGGGTGTCGAGTGACTGGTCGATCCGCTGGATCGTCTGGTGCGTCTTTTGACGAAGCTTTTTCGCGGGGCCCCCGAACTCAACCGCGGGGTCAGCCTCAATTTGCAGGGCTTCCTGCCACCGATAAACGAACCTCCACAGACGTTGTAGAAATCGGACCGCGCCCTCAATGCCCGCCTCGTTCCAGACAAGTTCGTTATCCACCGGGGCGGCAAACAGGACGAACATGCGCGACGCATCAGCCCCGTAGATCTCTACCATCTCGTCGGGATCGACACCGTTGCCCTTGGATTTAGACATCCGCTCGATCGCGTACTTGAGCTCAACGCCGTCTCTGGATCGCGCCGCGGTGATCTTGCCTTTCTCATCGCGTTCGACGGTAACCTCGCTCGCGGGGTAATAGACACGCTTACCGGACGTGTCGTCAAAGAATGTTTCGCCGACGACCATACCCTGAGTAAGAAGACGTTTGACCGGCTCATCAAATTTGACAAGGCCCAGGTCGCGCATCACCTTTGCCCAGAAACGCGTGTAGATGAGATGCATCACCGCGTGGTCGTCACCGCCGATGTACTGGTCCACCGGCGTCCAATACGCGGCCGCATCGGGCGAGAACGGCAGCACCTCGTTGCCCGGGTCGGTATACCGGAAGAAGTACCACGACGAATCGACGAACGTGTCCATCGTGTCCGTCTCGCGGCGAGCCGGCCCGTCGCATTTCGGGCACTCTGCTTCGTAGAATTCCGGAACCTTCGCGAGCGGCGATTCACCCGTACCGGTGATCGGTGCATCCACAGGTAGCTTCACGGGCAAGTTCTCGTAGCTCTCAGGAACAGTTCCGCACTTCTCACAGTAAAGGATAGGGATCGGGGAGCCCCAATATCTTTGTCGGGAAATCCCCCAGTCCCTGAGCCGATAGGTCGTGCCGGCTTCGCCAAAACCATGTGCCTCGGCATGGCGGGTCATTTCCTCTTTAGCCCGTTCATTTTCGCGCCCGTTCCAGTAGTCGGAGTGTACAAGCACTCCGGGTGCAAGGTATGGGTCCTCGAGAGCGAGTGCCTGCATCGTATGATGCTCGTGGGCAAGGTGTGGCTCAGAGATCACTTGACGGATCGGAAGCCCGAACTTTTTCGCGAACTCGAAATCGCGTTCATCGTGCGCCGGAACGCTCATCACTGCCCCGGTGCCGTATTCCATCATCACGTAATTTCCTACCCAGACCGGGACCTCTTCGCTGCTGAACGGATTTATCGCCCGCAGGCCGATGTCGATGCCGTCCTTTTCAATCTCTGCTTCGTGATCGGCCGGTTTGAGCTTCTCATCTTTCATCGCCTCGATCTTTGCGATCGCACTAGGAGAAAGACTGGATCGGTATTTGTCGATGATCGGGTGCTCCGCGGCAAGCACGATCGAATTGACACCGTAAATAGTGTCAATGCGGGTCGTAAATACCCGGACCGAATCCAGTTGGTCCAGACTCAGCCGGCCAGTCTGCCCCGAAACCCGGATCTTGAAATCGACATAGGCTCCGCGGGAACGGCCGATCCAGTCTCGTTGACGCTTGATCACGTTCTGTTCCCAACCCCCTTCGAGGTCGTCAAGCGAATCAACGAGCTCGTCGGCATACGCGGTGGTTTTTAGGAACCATTGTTCAAGATCTTTTTTCGTGACGGGATTGCCGCAACGCCAACAGAGACCGCCGCTTGCCTGCTCGTTCGAAAGTGTTGCCTGATCGGTCTCGCACCAGTTAACTTGCGTCATCCGTTTATATGCGAGGCCCTTTTCGTACATCTTCAAAAAGAACCATTGGTCGAACTTGTAGTACTCGGACCGGTGGGCGTACATTTGTCGACGCCAGTCATAGCTCAGGCCCAGACGTTCAAGCTGGCCCCTCATTACGTTAATATTTTCCTCGGTCCAATCGCGGGGATTGACCCCGCGTTTGACGGCGGCGTCCTCGGCGGGCTGACCGAATGAGTCCCAGCCGATCGGGTGCAGCACATTGTATCCCTTAAGACGCTTGTACCAGGCAACGGCATCGCCGACGGAGTAATTCCGCACGTGGCCCATGTGAAGATTGCCGGACGGGTAGGGCAGCATCTCAAGCTGATAGAATTTCGGCCGATCGTCGCCGGCCTCGGCCTCGAAGGCACCCGTTTCAGCCCAAATCTTTTGCCATTTGGCCTCGATCTTTTTTGCGAAATATTTCTCGTCCATAGGGGTCACGCTCCGCACGATGCGGAAAAGGGCAATTTTATCCGATTGTAAGGCTACTATCCAATTTCGAAGCGAAATGCCGGGAGCCGGGTAAACTTTTGCTTGCATTTACGTTTTTATGTTATTCTGTAGGGACCGTAAAGGTATGGAGTTTATAGCATTATCCCGTATGAACAATACCAAAACACAGGCAGCTGACGTCTAGACACGTGGTCATCTGCCTTGAACAGGAGGCACGAAGATGGCCGAAATCAATAAGACAACCTATCCCCTCAACGCCGACAGGCGTAAGAACGCCGGAACCTTTCCCAGCTTCGACACTCCGCAGTTTTCCTTTTCGCGAAATCAGTCCCCGCTCGACAGGCCGAATATTGACGAAGTAATCGTCTCGCTCTCGGATTCGTATGAGAATCAACGCGCCAGGCAGGTCGTTGAATGGGTACGTCAGCAAAGCGTACGCCGTTCGGTTTGATGGGATGCTCTTTATCGGTTTAATACGATCTGGTTCAAAGGCGGTTCGCCCGTTCGCGAGTGCGGCCGCCTTTATTGTTTTCTTCACTGGTACCGGCACCGCGCAGATAACGGTCTCGGAAGTTCAATGGCCGGGGACGGCTGAGTATTACACTCGGGCGATCGCTCGCGGAACGGCTGAGGTCAAACGGGATGTGCTGCATAAGATCCGGAGCCATCGTAGTGAGCGAGCTTCGGAACTGGCGGTTCCGGCGTTGGCAGATCGGGATCCGATGATCAGGGCGAC
>DATHVL010000150.1:0-4462 GCA_035461325.1 Pyrinomonadaceae bacterium | reverse complement strand
CTGTGTGATAGCCCGAGAATATGTATCCGGCGGTAAGCGCGATAAACAGCAAAGCAAGCGCACCGGCTGCGTAAGCCCAGTTGGAACGGTGCTTACGAAGAACCGCAGGTTCGGTCCCCCCGTCCGTGTCGGGACCGTGTTCGATGACGAGCGTAGTGCGATCGAGGACTCTTCCGCCGGTTCCCTTTGTGCCCAGCAGCCCCATCCCACTGGCGGCGAAATTCTTGAAGAGCATACGGTATCCGGTCGCTTCAAGAAGTTCGTCGTATCGTTCATCATCACGAATTACATCAAAAACCGGCTCCATACCGAGCCAGTTCAGCCACGACTCTTTAAACTCGATGGAACGGTCCAGAAGTTCGAACGCATTGTCTCTGAACCTCTCGGCCGTCTCGGAGTCCTTTTTCATTTCCGCCTGTCCGGCAAGGAAACAATAGGCAAGCGACATTTGGTAGGGAGAGACGAATCGGTCTTTTGACAGAACTTCAAGTGATTGCAGCTTTTCGAGGGCATCTGCAATTCGACCGTCGGCCGCCAGGCATTCCGCTTCAGCTAACCGAGCGAAAATACTTCCGCCAAGATATTCGGCGGCACGAGAGCACTCTTCGAGCGCTGCCTTCGTATTGTTGGTGAGTCGGTGGATCTTGCTGAGGCCATAGTAACCAAAGCCGTAGGTCGGGAATTCGGCCACCAAGCGGCGATATTGCTCGAGTGCCTCTTCATAGCGCCGGCCGAAATATAGCGTCCATCCGACATTGTGATGATTGAATGGGGTCAGCGGATCAAGTTCGACCGCACGCCGAGCCAGCTGCAGCCCTTCATCGACACGCCCTTCGGTTGTAAGGACGATCGAGTACCAGACATAGGCATTGGCATTGCCCGGGTTTAGCTCGATCGCACGCTGAAGGTGCTTTTCGGCTAATGCCCAGTCCCAGTTTCCGGCATGCGCCTAAAAACCGAGAGTCGCGTGGCCGTCCGATAGCTCTTCGTCCAATTCAACGGCGCGGGCTGCTGCTTCGAGTGCGGGCTGAAAGCACTCTTGCGGCGGCAATACCCCGATTATTCCCAGCCAGTTGTAATAATCGGCGATGCCAGCATAGGCAAGTGCATAGTTTGGATCAGCGGCGATCGCACTGTGAAAACTTACGAAAGCTTTCGCGAGTCCTTCTTCGGTAAAACTGTTGAAATGGTATCTTCCGCGAAGATAATGTTCGAACGCTTCGGGGACCTCAGTACCTCGCTTCGCAAAGCCCTCGAGTTCGCTGCCGGTAAGCTGCGGCAGCAAAGCCTCTACCACCCTCGCCGAGATCGTATCTTCTAAGGAAAGAACATCGGACAACATCTCGTCGATGGAAGTCGCCCAGACCGCGGCGTTTTCGGCCACGCTTAACACTTGAACACTGACCCTAAGGCGATCATTCGCTTTCTTGATCGTACCGTCGATGATGAAATCAACGTTAAGCTGTCGGCCGGCCGCGATGGGATCCTTTCCGCTGCTGCCAAAAGGGGCGATCGAGCCCGTAGGCCTGACTATGAACCTGCGCACCTTACTCAACCGTGTGATGAGTGCATCGGCAAGCCCTATCCCAAGAAAACCTTCATCTTTGTCGGCGGTGCCGCCGAGATTGATAAATTTGAAAGGCAGCACGGCGATCGAACGGCTTTGTTCCGGGGCCCTGAGAAATTCCACCGGCCGCTTGCCGGGTCGAGGAACATACCGTGGTGCCCTTACCGGTTCCCCGCAAAGCAGCCGGGAAATATCGCGCGAGAGGTCGTTAGCCGCCACGTAGCGAGCAGGGGGGTCCTTAGCGAGGGCACGCATAACGATATCGTCCAGCTCGCTCGAGATCTCACTTTTTAGATCGCCGGTATTCCTTGCCGCAGCTGCATTTTCGATCGACCCCTCGTAAACCGAAAGAAGACTTTCGGAGGCGTCGGCAGCGTCACTTGGCCGCGGCGGCATGATCTCGCAAACTGCCCTTGAAACATCCTGAAGCGTCCGTCCCCGTACATCGTAAGGACGGCGTCCTGTCAAAAGCTCGTACAAAAGTACGCCGAGAGAGTAGATATCGCTGGACGGTGTTACATCGCCCCCTTGTATCTGCTCCGGGCTGGCATAATCGGGAGTCATCATCCGCAGCATTGAGGCTGTGGGATTCACGGACTCGTGAATAAGCTCGGGATCGAGGATCTTTGCGATGCCAAAATCGAGGAGTTTCGGCGAACCGCCGGTGTTGATCAGAATGTTGCTCGGCTTAATGTCGCGGTGAATTATTTGTTTATCGTGTGCATATTGGATCGCAGAGCACACCTTTTGAAAAAGTTTGAGCCGATCTCGAACACCGGATCTCCGGGCGTCGCAATATCGGTAGAGCGACTCGCCCTCGACGAACTCCATTACAAAATATGGAATTCCTTCATTGGTCGTCCCACCGTCGATCAGACGAGCGATGAATGGATGTTCAAGTGATGCGAGTATCTGCCGTTCATGACGAAATCGGCGGACGATGAAGTCCGAATCCATTCCGCGTTTGATCAGCTTGATGGCCACTTGCTGACGAAACTCGCCGTCGTCCCTTTCACCCAAGTAGACGGCTCCCATGCCGCCGCGGCCGATCTCGCGGGAAAGGCGGTATGCGCCGATCCGCTGTCCGATAAGCGGGTCCGGATAGTCGCCATTCTTACCGTTGTCAAGCGAGTTTGAAAGAGCATTCTTTGCCGAGGTATTGATAAATCGGCTGTCCGTCCAAACGGGAGACTCGATAAAAGCCCCGGCCGAATCGGCACCTGCAACCAGGCGCTCCGCTTCACGGCGCAGTTCGAGGTCGCCGCCGCATCGCTCATCCAGAAAAGCTGACCGAGCGTCGGTAGGGAGCTCCATCGCGGAATCGAAAAGAGCTTCGAGTTGTTTCCAGCGGTCCGGGGACATTTGCCGCGGATATTATATGGCGGAATAGCTTTTGTTTGCTATCGCAACAGAACAATCTTCGAAAAAAGGATTATTCCGTGTTTAAAGTTTCTTAAAACTTGTTGACCGCAGTGATGGCTTTGGTTTACCATCTTTATTGGAGTGCAGCCTACGCATTCTTCCCTACCTGTCCCATGCCCCTGAAACGACTCCGCATAAAACTGGTCTACTTCGTTATATTCAGCCTGCTTTTGGTCGGGTTGGTACCTCTGCTTCTAACCGGTTGGTTCTTATCGGAGCGGAGCGGAAGCGAACTGCGCGCGGTCGAGAACCGATATCAGGTACAGCTTGTGCAGGAAAAGGCCGGCCAGATAGCAATGTTTGGCCAGCGGTATGGGGATGTTGTGAAGGGGTTGGCGGACGGCTTTTCACTCTCTGCGAACGATTCGGTCTTTGACCTGCCTCAAACTTACGTACGGCTCCAATCGACCCTCCGTGAAAATCCTGACGTCATCGGGCTGTATGTTCGTCCCTCGTCATCTGAACCGATCGCCCTATATCGCCCGGGCGACATCACAAAAGTCGAGATCGATTCGATCGTCAGCGAGGCGCTGGGAACTCTTGGCGATAAGCCGCTTCTGATAGAGAGGCCCCGGATCGTCGGCGAAAGCCGGGAATCTGTGTTGACTCTTGCATCGCCCATCGTCACGAATGGGACGCAGCGAGGCACCGTTGTCGCGATCGTTTCGCTTAAGACGATATCCCGGACAGTAGTGGGCATGGACGCCACTTCGGAAGCGGATCTTTGGGCGTCGGGCCTGCCGATCATTTACGTTGTCGACAGCGAGGGCCGAGTGGTTTTCCATCCGGACCCCGGCCTAGTTAAGGAAAAACGTTCGCTGACGGACCTACGGATAGTCGAAGAGTGGCTACAGTCGAACAGGCAAGTGCAGTCCGGCCTCGTTCCTTTCAATGCCGAGTTCAACGGTACCGAGCATCAAATGATCGGGGCATACTCGACCGTCACCTTGGCAGACCAGGGTATTTACGGTGTTATAACGATGCAGGATGAGGCTCGTGCCTTGGCCTCGGTTGCGGAAATGCGCAACCAGACCTGGATAATCAGTATTGCCTTCGCCGTTCTGGCTTTGGCGATCGGGGCTGTCGCTGCACGGTCACTGACCTCGCCCATCACGCACCTTTCGGCCGCGGCTGAACGAATCGCAGGCGGAGATCTTTCGACGCGTGTGGACACCCGCAACGTTACCGAGATCGGGATCCTAGGCGAATCGTTCAACACGATGAGCGACCGGCTTGAAGAGCATATAGCCAAGCTGGCGCATGCGGCCAAGGAGAATCGCGAACTCTTCGTTGGTTCGATAAAAGCGCTTGCTGCAGCGATCGATGGTAAGGACAAATATACTCGAGGCCATTCTGAACGCGTGGCGCGTATATCTGTTGCGATCGGGAAACAGATGAACCTGCCGGAAGACGAAGTCGAGGCCCTTAGGATCAGCGCTCTTCTGCACGACATTGGCAAGATCGCGATCGATG